>CAYMLA010000337.1:0-3487 GCA_964390785.1 uncultured Bdellovibrionales bacterium
ATTGCAAAAATTGCTCATTTTGGTGGTCTCCATTATTCGTATTCGCTTGTGGCATAAGTTTATGTGTAGAACACTATTTATTTGACGCTCTAATTAATTTTGATCCATCCTTGTAATCGAGAATTAAATAGCCATTGGCTTCTATCTCCTTTCGTAAATTATCGGCTTCTGCCCATCTATTTTCTATTCTTGCTTGATTGCGTTTTTCTAATAGAGTTAAAACATTATCTGGAACAACACTATCATTACTAAATTCAATTCCTAATACCGTTTGAAAACGTTCAATCAATAATTTTTTTTGATCAACAGGAAGGCTCGCATCAAAGGTTTCCCAAACTACAGCTAAAGCTTTTGGGAAATTTAGATCATTAAGAATTGCATTGTCAAATTGTTGAAGTAACTTTTTGGCTGAGTTTGAAAAATGATCGGCTGCAGATACTTCTGGCATAAGTAGATATTTTTGTTGCAAACGGCCGAATGCCATTTGTGCCGCATCCAGCAATTCGAATGAAAATGTTTGTGGTTTTCGATAGTGAGCCATTAAAAGAAAATAGCGAAATACTTTTGCTTGATAACCTTTTTTCATGAGATCATCTAAGGTTAAAAAATTTTGTTTAGATTTGCTCATTTTAATAGAATCGTCAAATTGTAAAAATTCTTCATGCAACCAATATCTTACAAAAGGTTTTATACCTGTTGCACTTTTACTTTGCGCTATTTCGTTGGTATGATGAATTGGAATATGATCTACACCACCAGTGGAAAAAGAGCGATTTTACTAACTAGTTCTCATCCAGGAAGCCAAAGCATTAAAAAGACATAAAAAAACGCATTTTTATTTCCAATTTTCTAAGAAATCTGGTTTTATTTAGTTGAACAAAAAAAGAAAAACAGCAACTTAGATAAAACAAGGAAACAAAAAATGCGCACACTAATAAAACCACAACTTGACCTCTTTTTTCAATGGCCAAATCACTATTTGGGCAGAGAGTTAAAAAAAATCTCTGAAATTTTAATTCGTCATCCTGAGTTTGCAAATTGGGTTCACGAGGATTTGACAAAAGGTAAAACTTCGACAGGAAATACAGGCATGAGTTCTGAGCAAGTTTTGCGAGCTGCTGTCATTAAGCACATTCGCAAGCTCAGCTACGAGGAACTCGCTTTTAATATTGCTGATTCTCAGTCCACCAGAGCTTTTCTCATGCTCGAAATTGCTGAAAAATATAGCGCTTCTTGTTTACAGGATAATATTTCAAAGATTCGTGAGAAGACTTGGGAGAACATTTCCACGGTTTTAGTGCTTGATGGTAAAGATCATGGTTTTGAGGATTGCAAAGCCGCCCGTGTTGACAGCACTGTGACAAGCACGCATATTGAATATCCAACGGATTCAAAACTTCTCTACGACTGCATACGTGTGCTTGATCGTGAATTTAAACAGGCAAGGGTTTTGGCTCATAAAAAATCATGGAGATTAACATCGGTTCACCAGGTGAAAGAGGCCAAAAGTCTACGTTACAAAATTAACAACTCCAAAAACGATGACCAAAGGCTCCCCTATTATAAAGAGCTTTTCAAAATAGCCAAGTCGATAAAGTCTGGGCTGCCCTCAATGATAGTAAAAATTGAAAAAGTTTATGAGAAGAAAAAAAGGAAGGAGCCATTGAAAAAATCTCTTGAACAGCTCAAAGAAATTGATTCTTTCTTAGAGCAGGTGATTTACCAGGCTGAAACGCGCGTGCTTAAAAATCAAAATGTGCCTGCTCACAAGAAAATCGTCTCTATTTTTGAGCCCCATACAGATATCATTGTTAAAGATAGAAGAGAGACGCAATTTGGACACAAGATTTTTCTGACGTCAGGTAAAAGTGGAATGGTTTTGCATTGCGATATTCCGAAAGGCAATCCTAACGATGCCGATATGTTTTTACCAACACTGAGCGCTTTGCAAAAAAACTATAATAGAGTTCCAAGAAAAATGAGTTCAGATGGTGGTTTTTCATCGCAAAAGAATGTAATGGTGGCGAAAAAAATGGGCGTGAAAGACGTATGTTTCCCCAAGACTTGCAATATGAAAATTACGGATATGGTTAAAAGCAGTTGGGTTTATAAGAACCTATTGAATTGGCGCGCAGGCATTGAGGGGATCATTTCTTTTTTGAAGCGCTGTTTTGGTTTGAGCCGAGCGACATGGAGTGGATTTGATGGGTACAAGCAATTCGTCAGAAGCGGTATTGTTGCATACAATTTAGTTGTTTTGGCTAGGTTGGAGCTATCCGTGACTTGATAGCGTAAGGGGGAATGAAAAAGCATCTTAAAAAAAATCAAGGGACAGGTGCGTTTTGAATTTAAAAATCCTTACTATTTTTAGCATTTGACTACGACATAGTTGTCAGAAACGAAGTCTCAAAGTGCTATCTGGTTCTTTGAAGTGTTTTAAATTTAAGGCTAGCTCTGAAAATCGTGGCTTCCTGGATGAGAACTAACTATCAAATACGGCTCACTTTTTTTAATTTATCAATAATTATAAGGCCTTACAACCTTCCGCAACCCTCTCTAAACCACCCTAAATTTCCCTAATCTTCCACAAACTACGATAATTTTTGGCACTATTTGGCACCAAAATTTTAGCTAAAAAACGCCCAAAACACTTCAAAAAGCAAAAAATCAGAAAGTATGTTTAGATAATACAATTGTATGTTGATTTAATACATTGAATTTGAGATAATTGCTGTATGGACTTTCTAGAACATTTTTTCAACAGTAAATCGCGAGCCGCCATAATCTCAATTCTTTTCGCCGAGGGACATTCAAAATCCTATCTGAGACAAATTGAAAGAGAATCTGGACTTTCAATAGGAACAATTCAAAATGAAGTTAAAAAGTTAGCTGAATTGAATTTGATTAAATCTGAAAGAGATGGAAATCGCCTTTATTTTAGCGCCAATTTTTCTCATCCCATTTCTTATCTGCTAAAAGAACTCGTCGGAAAAACAGTTGGAATAGTGCCTAGACTAAAAGAAGTCTTGTCTAAACTTGATATCAATATTAGTTTTATTTACGGTTCTTTCGCTAATGGAAATTTTACTGCCACTAGTGACTTGGATATAATGATCATTGGAAATACAGGATTAAGAAAACTCTCCTCTCAATTAGCTCCACTTAGTGAAGAATTTAATAGGGAAATCTCTCCATACAGGATGAGCGTTGAAGAGTTTAAAAGAAAGTTAAGAGCAAAAAATCACTTTATTTCTGGAGTGATGAAAAAAGAAAAAGAATTTTTAATTGGTGATGAAGATGAGCTTAGAAAAATTTCTTAAAAACGGTTGGCTTAAAAAACATGAAACCAGTCCAATGGAAATTGAAAATTTGTTAAACATTGTTGATCGCGATCTTAAAGATGCAAAGGCAAATAATATCTCAGATGACTGACGATTTGGAATGGCTTATAATGCCTCTCTTAAGCTCTGTACAATTTTATTAGCCC
>CAYMLA010000338.1:0-3443 GCA_964390785.1 uncultured Bdellovibrionales bacterium
TGGACCGCGCCAAGGAATGCCCCGTGATCATCGCCAGTGCCGAAGGCGGTGTCGAGAGAATACAACTTGATAATTCCAATGGAAGAGTTTTGTTTAAAGAAATTTTATTTATTGCATTGCTCTCAACTTCCAGCGAGATAGGTTCTTGATTGGGATTAAATGATTCAAGTGGATCTGATGCAACGGATAAGACTAACCCTTCAAGAATGAAGTCGCCATTGTAATTAACTGGAATATTTGAGTTATTTTGATTTTGATTTTGACTCATAGATTAACCGACGTTTTAATTTTCAGTTTAAAACAAATTTCTCAATGAGAGTCAAGGAGGGTTTTAATCACTTCTAATTTATTTTGTCAGTGGTCACTTGAGTTTCTTCATGCTTTGACTCTTTTTTTAATGAATTATAGAGTGAGTTAATATCAAGGAGCATTGTATTTCAAAAGTTGTTATAAAATCACTTCTTAGTCAAAAGCCTAAAACCACAGCATGGTTTATTTTTAGTGTTTTAGGATTTTTGTTTTTATTTGCTTTGCTGGATTGGCATCTTAAGGATCTGGGGCATAATGTATGGGCGGCTCAAGGACAGAGAGTTTTTGAGGGCAATCAGTATTGGCGCGTTTTTACGGCCACTTTAGTTCATGCAGACATGAAGCATTTTTTATCCAATGCGTACATGTTGTTTTTTTTGGGTTATTTTATACATGCTTATTTTGGTTTTTGGGTTTTTCCGGTGGCTGCTTTTTTTTGGTCAGCAGCAATTAATTGCATAGCGTTATTTACTTATCCTTCTGTTATATTTTTGTTAGGAGCTTCAGGGGGAGTGTATTGGTTGGCTGGATTTTGGTTTACGCTCTATGTTTTTACAATGAGACAACTTCCTGTTTATAAAAGGCTTTTACGAGTGGGTGGCGTCGGTCTTGTTGTTCTCTTTCCATCGACATTTGAACCCAATGTGGGTTATCGTGTGCATTTAATTGGCTTCATTTTGGGAATTTGTTGGGGTATAGTGCATTTCTTTTTTCATAAAGAAAAAATTCGTTCGTATGAAGTGTTTGATGTTTTTGATTAATGGGTGATTGAGTGGGTATTGTTGCGAATTTATTAAAAAAACGACCGCAAAACGGCAAGTTTATTTTTTTAAAGAGTCTTGTTTTTTTTGCTGCGCTCCTATTTTCTGGGTGTGCTTTTCTTCAGTCGATGCCTGAACAAAAAACTCTGAAATCACGATTGCAAAATTTTCCAACAGAAGGACTTCCTGTTGTTCAATCTGTTTTAGTTTATTGGAATCAATATCAAGTTCCATTTATCGAAGCTCAAACCGATGATGATTTGGCTCTCACTTTAGGTGTGGTGCATTCTCATTTGCGATTGGGACAAATGGAATTGATTCGTAGAATATCACAAGGTCGAATCTCTGAAATTCTTGGGACTTATTTTTTTGATGTTGATTATACTTTGAAAATTATTGATTTTAGCACCCAAGCTGAAGAAATTTTTCGATCCATGCCAGAGGAATCAAAACGTTGGTTGAGTCAGTTTGTAAAAGGAATTAACTGGTACATGGATCATGTTGAAAGTTTGCCTTATGAGTATTCTTTGTTTGGTTTAGATCGAGAGCCATGGAGCGAAATTGATGTTTTAACAATGTCTCGAATGGTGGCTGTTGATGTGAATTGGATTTTCTATTCTCAATGGCTTCGCTTAATGCAAGTTGAGGGATGGGAAGCGGTTTGGAAAGTGATTAAGCAAGAAAGTGATGGCTCTTTGCCAAGCTTTAGACCAGATGAATGGGCTCAATTTTTCCCATTGATACAGTCGTTTAGTCGTTCAGGCAGTAATTCTGTTGTCGTTTCTTCTCGAAAGAGTGCATCGCAATCGGCACTCATTGCCAGTGATCCTCATTTAGGAGTTTTAATTCCTAATTTTTGGATGATTATTGGATATAAATCGCCAAGCTATCATTTGGTTGGTTTAACAATTCCAGGCATACCCATTATCGGAATAGGTAGAAATCCTGACATTGCTTGGGGCGGGACGAATATGATGGCTATTTCTTCTGGTTTGGTTGAGCTGGATAAAAAGGATTTGAATTCAGCTCGAATGATTGAAAAGAAAATTAAAACAAAATGGTGGTGGGACAAATCGGTCAACGTCAGACATTCTCAATGGGGTCCCATTTTGACAGATTCAACTTTGTTTGAGTATGAAAAGCCTTTGGCTTTACAGTGGATGGGGCATTCCGTTTCTGATGAGTTTACAGCTTTTCAAAAACTTTCTAAGGCAAAAAATTGGAAAGACTTTAAAAATGCTTTTCGTTCTTATTCTGTTTCTGGTCAAAATTTCTTATACGCTGATCGAATGGGAAACATTGGTCAAGTTTTAGCCTATCGGTTGCCCTCGTGGGATTTTAAGAAGGATTCGTTTTTTTTAAAAAAGAACGAAAAATTACTTCAAAACTCTCATCAGAAGAAAAATTCTTTCCAAAAATTTCCATCAGCCTATAATCCTCAAAAAGGGTATTTAGTTTCAGCCAATAATCGTCCGACAAAAACCAAAAAACAATTGGCATTTTTTTATCGAGATAATAATAGAATGTTGCGTTGGAATAACTTATTGAATTCAAAACAACAGGTTTCAGTGGATGATTTGAAATCATGGCAACAAGATGTGATGTCTGTTGAGGGACTAGAATTAAAAAATAAAATTGTAAAACGAGTGAAAGGATATAATTTAAAATTAGATTTTGAAGAAATAAAATTTTGGCAATCATTTTCTAATTGGGATGGGAATTATTCTCTTGATTCAAAAGGAGCAGTTGCTTTTGAAATATTTTCTTATTTTTTGGCTGAGAAAGTTTTTTTGGCTTGGTTTAAAAAAGAGCCATTTGTTGAGTTTTGCATGAAAAGTGTTTTTTGGAAAAAACTGTTAAATCGAGGAATTGATGTTGTTGAAGAAAAGAAGTTTTTTGAGTTTGTTCAGTATGCTCTTAAGCATGGTCAGAGGCACTTTGTTCTTTTTAAAACCTGGGGAGATAAACATCAATTAAACTTGGATTATCCTTTGTCAAACATTCCACTTTTGGAAAATAAATACTCTTTCGGTTCTGTGTCTGCATCTGGATCAAGTGATACGATTTATAAGTCGGCTCATGATTTATCTGAGAAAAAAACAAAAACACGTTATGGAGCTAATGCTCGTCATGTTTCTGATCTGTCTGATTTGGATTCAAATTATTTTGTTTTATTGGGTGGACAAGATGGATGGCTTCGTAGTGAGAACAATGTGGATCAATGTTCTCTTTGGGAAAAAGGGGAATCTATTCAGGTGCCCTTAAGATTGGATTCTGTAAAAAAGCAGTTTAATAAAGTGATTGTTATTCCTGGTCGTTCTATACTATAAGACTCTCAGATCTCGTTTTTTTAAGCAAATTTATCATTACGCA
>CAYMLA010000339.1:0-3442 GCA_964390785.1 uncultured Bdellovibrionales bacterium
AGTATAAATAGTGGCTGTTGCTCTTCAACAGCTATCAAGGAAGATTTATTGAACTGTTTTTGGAATTTGCGGCGCTGGTTTATTTTCATTGTTAATCGAAGGGCGTGAAGAATTAAGTTTTTGTGCCATCCAGTTTAAATAGTCTTGAGCGTAGTGACCGACATAAGCATTTTGATGATCGTTGGGAGATTCTCCTTCTTTAAGAGGTAAAGTATGGTTTCGTTCGAATTGAAAATTAGAATTATTTCTACAATTTTTATCTAAAAGATCGGCAAGTGTTTTTGTGCTCGGGTACTTAGTATTAGCAAGCACATCATTTCTGCCTAAATCATAGTAGAAAGAATCAAAGCATAAACAACATGTCGGTTGATTTTCGCAAATAAACAAAGGATTTCTTTGGTTAAAAGAATCTTCACTTGAGTTTATTGAGTCTTTCGAATTAGGAGGTATCAAGGAACGTTCTACAGCTCCTCCATCGTGGCTTTGTTTAAAATCTCTTATAATTGGATTGATGGCAAGACCAACGGAATAACTATTTGTGTTTTTTCCTTCTATTCTACGGCATAAGCCGTTAGAAAGAGTGCCGTAGCCACCCATTGAGAATCCGAAGAGGGCACGATGAGCTCTTCCTTGTAAAACATTAAATTCCCTTTCGATGTGATCAATAAAAGAGCCTTCTATTTCTTTGTTAAGAAATTCTCCCCATTTTATACTTTTATCTTGAGCAGAATCCACCCAATAATCATTTTCCCCACTGGGTGCAAATATTAAAAAAGGGTTTTCAGAATAAGCAGTTGGTGAAGATTTTGAATTCGATGAGGAGGAAGTCAGCGAGTCAATTTTAGCAAGAATTTGAATTTGATCTCCAGCCAGCATATTTGCATCGCCTGATCGTCCATGTAAATAAACAGCATAAGGGAGTTGCTTTGTAAAAGTGATTTGACGAGTTTCTTTTTTAACAAAGATTCCGGATAAGGTTTTGTTTGGAGCAAATACAGAGAATAAAACTTCGCGATTGTTTATAAGGTTAGAATTCATACGGCAATTCATTTGAAATGATTGATTGTCTTTGTATCGTCTCAATTGTTCATCGGTGAGTTTACAATCTGGCTGAGCATGAGCAGTAGTTTTAAATAAAGAAAAATAGATTAAAATTAAAACAAAAGTAAAAATTTGATGTATCATATCGCAAGCTCCATATAATCACGGTTCTTATTTTGTAACAGACAATAAATAAAAAAACCATCAAGCCTAAACATAGGCTTTAGGTTAACATTGTTTTCTGGAATTTATTATATCAAATGATCAGTTAAGATCAATCTTGTCAAGCTCCAGTATTGAGGGTAATAAGGTAACATGCTGAACCTTGTTCCTGTTTTCCTGCTTGTTTTTTAATTGGCACTGACTTTTTAACATTGACGGATTTATCGGTTTCCAGCGCCGGAACCGGGATTAAGCACGGAAGAATCTAATGACAGACTCTCCGTGTAAAGGTGTCCCTCTGGTTTGCTTCAAAGAGGGGTGGTCGAACTCGTGAAATTCATCCCGTAAGACAATACGGGAATTCCCAACTTTTATTGTTGTCTTGATAAAATCATTGACATCACCGCTGATTTTACGAAAAATCAGCGGTACTGCCACTGATTTTGTGAGGATCCGTAAGCCATGAAAATCAAAAGAGAAATTAATCTAGTTCAAGCTCTCAAGCGAAAATCGGTTTTTCTATTTGGAGCTCGATGGACGGGCAAAACATTTGCTATAAATGAACAACTTGATGAATCATGGCTAAAAATTAATTTGCTTCAGTCAAAATATAGACTCCCTCTTGAAGAAAACCCATCTGAAATTGAAAATCTTATTGAGACATCGAAAAAAATAAAAATCGTTATTGATGAAATTCAGAAGGTTCCAAGTCTTTTGAATGAGGTTCACAATTTCATTGAAGAAAAGAATTATAAGTTTTTATTAACCGGAAGTAGTGTAAGAAAACTCAAGCGCAGAGGAGCCAATTTACTTGGAGGACAAGCACAAAAGCTTCACAATTTTGAATCACTTTTTCTTATTTCAAAAGATCCTGTAGAAAAAAAAGATAAGAATCAAATTCACTGCATTCATTGGAAAATATTTTTAGATAAACTTTGGAAAGGTCAAATTGTCAGTTAACTTATGAGTAGGCCGCCCCCACAAACAGCAATAGTGTTGACAACTGTGGCCACAATCAGCAATACTATTGTTAGTTATGGAATATAAAAGAAAGCTTAATTTAGAAAAGCTAATAAAAACAAAGTCTTATTTTTTATTTGGACCTCGTTCAACGGGGAAAACTTTTTGGCTAAAAAAATGTCTAAAAAATCAAGCTTTTTTTGTTAACTTATTAGAATCAAAAGTTTTTTTAAGACTTTCTGAAAGTCCGTGGCAATTATCTGAAATGATAAATCAATCTGGACACACAAAAATCGTTATCGATGAAATTCAAAAGCTGCCTATATTACTGGATGAAGTTCATAACCTCATTGAGGAAAAAAAACTAACCTTCTTGCTGACTGGTTCTAGTGCTAGAAGATTAAAACGAGAAAATGCCAATATGCTTGGGGGGCGTGCTGCAAACATTGATTTTTATCCTCTTAGCTATTCTGAAATCACCGATTTTAACTTAGAAAAATATTTGCAATTCGGTGGATTGCCCAGAATATACTTATCCGATGATAAAGAACTTGAATTAGATGCCTATGTTAAAAACTATTTAGAGCAAGAAATTAAATATGAAGCAAATGTTCGCAACCTAGCACCCTTTAGCCGATTTCTTAAATCGGCCTGTCTAAACAATGGTAATTTAATAAACTTCACAAACATTTCAAATGACTCAGGAGTACCTGCATCAACCGTACGCGAATATTATACCTTACTGCAAGATTCTTTACTGGGATATTCTCTGGAGCCTTGGCTTGAATCAAAAAAAAGAAAAGCAATTCAAACCGCTAAATTTTATTTGTTCGACCCTGGTATCGTTAATTATTTACTTGATATCAAGACCATTGATAGAAACTCTAACAACTGGGGACTCTTATTTGAACAGTTTATTGGGATGGAATTAAAGGCTTATTTTTCTTACACCCAAACCAATAAAAAATTAACATTTTGGCGTAACACATCAAAACATGAAGTGGATTATATTGTTGGCAACGAAATTGCTGTCGAAGTTAAAGCAACAAAAAAAGTGGAATCAAAACACTTAAAAGGTCTTTATGCATTGAAAGAAGAAAATATTGTTAAAGACTATTATCTTATTTCCGAAGATAAAATTGAACGCAGAACTTCTGATGGATTTCAATTGCTCTATTGGCAAAACTTTTTAGACAAACTCTGGAAGAACGAAATTGTCTAATTTTTGAGTTTATTTTAAACGGATCTTCCCCAAAAAAATGAACACAATTCAAAGAAA
>CAYMLA010000340.1:0-3431 GCA_964390785.1 uncultured Bdellovibrionales bacterium
AAGCTGAGAACTGAAGACTGAAATCTGTAGGCTGCGGACGAAGTCCGCTCTATGCTTTTGATAAAAAACGAAACAGTATAATTTGCTAAACATACGAAATTAAAGAAAAAAATGGTATTTTAAGGGGTTATTGTGATAATGGGTTGATAGTTCTCTTAAAAAGCTTGCTTATTGATTTGATTTTTGTTAGTTATTAATTATATTGATAAGGTTTTTCGACCTTTCAATAAGTGCTTTTGCGAGATTAGCTAATTGATTGTGAAAAAAAGGTTAACAGCAAACAGCTTAAAGGAATTTTGCTATGAAAATTTTATCAAGTTTAATTTTTTTGTTTTTTGTTATGGGCTTTGTTTTTAGTTCTTTGCAAAGCAATGATAAGGACTTGTCATTACAAAATCATGTTTTAACAAAATGCCAGCCCATTGAAGCGTGTGGCAAGCCAACTCTTCCGACTGAGCCGGATGATTTGCATTACGAATCAATATAGGCATAAGTTAATCCATCATCATCAGTTTCAAATTCATTGGCTGTCCATTTATTAACGTATTGACTCGTAGACAGGTATTTTCTAATTGCTTTCTTTAATAATCCCGTTCCATGACCATGGATAATTTTTATTCTATTCTGTTGATTAAGAAGAGATTGATCTAAAAATTGATCTAAAAGAACTAAGGCTTCTTCAATTTTTTGCCCACGAAGATCAATGGATGAACTATTAGAATGATCAAGTGCAATAGATAAATGAGGATGAGATTTACGAATAATTTTTGCTGTTGGATTTTGTTGAGGAGCAGGTGTTGTGAGCTGGTTCCAGTGAAGAGAGAGTCGTAAAGATTGACTAAGAATGGGGACTTCTCCTTTTGCATTTGGTTCGCCTTGGATAATTCCTTCTCGGTTAAGATTAGCAATATAAACTTTTGAGCCGGGGGGGTAAAAAAGTTTAAACTCATGAGCAGACTCAATTTGAGACGTTTGATGGGGTTGAGATGAAGAAGGCAATCCAGTTGATTTTATAATTTTGGGCAGTGTTTCTTTGATTTTTTCTAAGTTTTCATGGTTTTTAAAAAGATGATTCACTTTTGCATTTTGAATGAGATGATCGATTTCGGCATTGGCCATTTTAATGATTTTGTCTAATTCTTTTTCTTGGTTTTCTTGGATTGTTTTGGAAAGTTTTAAATAATTTTGTTTTTGTTGTTCAAGTTGTTTTTTTTCTTCTGTAAGATGTTCTTGTTTTATTCTGAGTTCTTTTTTTAGTGTTTCAATTTCATCTAAACCATAATGTCTTTGTTTCATTTCGGGAGTTAAATACTCAAGGGCACGATTGACAATTTGAGAAGAAACTCCAGTTCTTTTTGCTGTTTGTAAGGCCAAAGATTGACCAGGCACTCCCATTAAAAAATGAAAAGTGGGTTGCCCTTTATTTGAGTCATACTCTAAACTTCCATTAACGACGGCAGAATGGTCATCCCAACCATTTTTTAAGGGGCCTAAATGACTGGTGATAACAGAAAAAAGAGTGTTTATTGAGTATTCAACAATAAAGCTGCGAGCAAGAGCACTGCCTTCTTCAGGATCTGTTGCGCCACAGATTTCATCAATCAAAAGAAGCTTTTTTTTGCCCGTTAATTGGGTTGCGTAGTTAAGAGTTTTTAAGTGTGCTGCAAAAGTACTCAATTGTTCATCAACATTTTGTTCGTCTCCAACTGAAACAATGATTTCTTCAAAAAAAGGAAGAACAGAAGGGGATTGAGCACAAATAGGAAGACCGCATCGAGCCATTTGTGCGGCTAAACCAATGGACTTAAGTAAAACAGTTTTTCCTCCTGCATTTGGTCCAGAAAGAAGTAAAATTCGACGAGTGTCATAGCAGAGTTCCACTGTATTACTAATGACTGGGTTTCCACTAAGAATAAGACTTGGATGTTTCAGATTATAAAGTTGAATATGGTTTTCATCAAACGAGCAAGGGTGAGCAAATAATTTTTCACTTAAATGAGCTTGGCTGCATCGAATATCCATAAGAAGCATTGTTTGTTTGGCCTGTTCAAAATCAAGTTCTTTTTCTCTGAGATACTCGCTGAGTTTTTTAAAAAGAAAGTCAATTTCTTCGTTGATTTCTAATTCGATTTTTCGCAATCGATTGTTTAAAGGAATAATTTCTTCTGGTTCCATAAAAACAGTTTGGTGAGATCCACTGGTGTCATGAATAATGCCATTAAATTCATTTTGACGACTTGATTTGATGGGCAACACCCATCGGCCTTCTCTATTGGTTACAAAACGATCTTGTAAAATAGGCTCCATTTGATGAGATTTTGATAAACGATCTAAAAGTTGTTGCACCTTGATGGAAAGATTTTCACGTTCTTTAAACAAACGATAAAGGGTTTCACTGGCATCTGATCGAATGTCTCCATTGGGGTGCAGAAGAGTGTCAATTGCTGAAATAGGTTCAGACGCATCAAAAAGAAGATTGCATTGGTGCGAAAGCCAAGAGTTATTAGATGATTTAAGGATTTCTTTGAGTGCGATGATTTCCATGCAAAATGCACGAACTTCACGAATTTCTTTATTTTTTAAAGTGTCTTTTTTTTTGAGTCGGTGAATCCATGTTGAATAGTAATCAATGCTCTCAAGCGCAGGACGTCGGTTGAGGCGAATTAATTCACGAGTTTGTTCAATCTCTTTCATGCAATTTAAAGCGTCTTCTTCTGTTGCTAAAGCTCTTGTTTGACTTAAGTCTTGTTTGGCAAGTTCTGATGTGGCTAATTGGCACAGTTCAAAAACAAGATCATTCCAGTCGAGGTTTTTTAATTCATAGATGTTGTTATTCATAACGCGGACTCCACTTCGTTTCATTTGTCGTTTATGGTTTTAATTTTGAAATTCCGATTGGGATAAACACAAACAAAACAAGAGCTAGACCTAACAAAAAAGTGTAGAGATGTCCATATTTTTGAAAAAAAGTGGATGGAGGCGAGGATTGGTATTGAATTAAATATTCATCAAACCAAGGTTTGTTATAAGGGGATTGAGTTAATATTTTTCCATTGGCCAACACGGCAGAAGTAATGCCGGTGTTCGTGTTTCTAATGATGGGGCGTCTGATTTCTATAGCGCGAGCAAATGTGAAATAAAGATGCTGATAAGGCTCAGATGGCCATGCAAACCAAGAGTCATTGGTGACTCCAATGATAATTTCTGCGCCTTTTTTACCGAGTTCTCTAAAGAAATTTTCATAAAGAGCCTCATAGCAAATTTGAAGTCCAATTTTGATCGTGTTGTATTCAATAACGGTTGGGCCTTTTCCTCTTCCAAACTGACTGATGCTTGGAATCCACTGATATAAAAATCCCAAGTATTCATCAAAAGGAATGTATTCTCCAAACGCAAGAAGAATAGATTTGCCATATGGAGGGTGAGTGAGT
>CAYMLA010000341.1:0-3430 GCA_964390785.1 uncultured Bdellovibrionales bacterium
TTTCGTATGGGTAAGCGTTTTAAAACTTTGGTTCCTCTCGCGATATACCCACCTCTAAAAACCTCCCCTAAAAGAGCGGAGTACCATTCGAGGTATTTTGAGTTAAGCAATGCCTGAATATAATAGATAGAGTAAGGAGAATCAGGGGGCAAGGCAACCACACAGTAACCTGCTGTTCCTCCTGAGGAAATCAATGTGCCATGAAAATCTATGGCGTATTTGTCGCCAACTGATAGTACTCCTACAATGATTTTTTCCGGTAGTCCGCATTTATCCAAGCTTTGATGTCTGCCGTACCTGTGCCACTCATTTTTTGTTTGAGGTTCCGGCTTAATGTCCCTTTTAGGATTTGCAAGGTCTTTTTTATAATGAAGCAGGTATTTATATGCTGCTGGATAATTCTTTTTAATTTCTTTTAGAGATATTAAGTCAACACCTGTTTTGGTAGGCATATAGGGATAAATTACCCGCGCATTAGGCTTAAATGGTCGATAAGTATTCAGGTTGTCTTCACCGGAAGAAGTTTGAAAGTATGGTTTCGTTACAGCCTTTTCAATCTTCCATTTTTTACCCTTTTTCTCAAAATAGTAGTATGTTTTATCTTCTTTGTCGGGCTGAAAAATATAGATGGCATTTGCACTGGTCTGAATACCGTTGAAAATACCTTCACGACCTACAATGTCCTCTAGTAAAATACTTTGGTCATTGATTCTATCAAAAGCGGGTTTAAGTTCCGGAGGCACAAGCACCCATACCTCTTTATTCAGGCTTTCTGTTTTTATGGTTTGGTATTCAATGTCATCTTTTTCGCTAACCTTCCATACAGGTAGATTCCTGATTTCGGTGTATTGAAATGTTGAAATCTTCTCTTTTCGGAGAATCAACAAACAGGTATAGGTTGTTTTGCTGCTGAATATCTGGTTAGCACCAAAAGAAATGATTGAATGAACATATCCTTTATCCTGTAAAAACTCCCTGAGTTTTAGGCCTGCGCCTACCTTGGCAAATTTACTCGGTACGATATATCCGAACCAGCCCTTATCTTTGAGTAAGTCAATCGCTCGTTCTATAAACACAAAATACTTATCAAATTGCTTATATGCAGCAGTATATTTCTTTTTGTATATCGGAAGTTCAAGCGGAGTTATCTGCTTCATGTCTTCCGATTTCATATACGGAGGGTTGCCAACGATCACATCATATTGCTCTTTACCAAAATCAAATGGATTTATCTCGGATGAGGCTTTTTTGTCTTTAATATCTTTTGGAGCAATCAATGTATTCCCAAAATGGATATTACTGCTCAAATCAGGAAGAATTGGATTTTTTGAATGGATTGAACTATTGTCCTCCCCTTCAAGGAGTTTTAGGAGTAGCCCGAATTTGGCAGCTTCTACCGCATTGTAATCTTTATCTGTTCCATAGATGCAATTCAAAAGCAGCTCCCGCTTTAATACGAATGGCAACTTATAGGTATTGATATTGGTTTGGATAAGCTTTGAACTGTCATTATTGAGGTAAAAATCAACTAAAGTGTCACTTAACAACTGGAACAGTTCCAAAAGAAAGGCCCCTGAACCACAAGCAACATCCGCCATTTTTGAAGACAGAATATCCTTATCCGATTTTCCTTCACAAAACGGAGCTACTGTCTGATTTAAAATAGATTTGATGATGAAATTAGGGGTAGTAATAATGTCCCTATCAATATTTTCCGGTTTACGAACGAGTTCAATCTTTCCGTTTTGGATTGCCAGTTTTTCAGAAAGAAAGATTTCGTAGATGCTGCCCAATACATCAGATGAAAAAACAGCAAAAGAGTAGGGGCTTTCCGGGTAATAAAGCTGTTTGATGATTGACCAGAATACAGAGCTGATATCACCAATGATTTTTTCAGACAAGAACTGATCAAATAAGCCGGAATTATATTTTTTATCTGCCTGGTCGAATTTTTTCAGAAGGGCTTTGAAATCTTGTTGATCGGCAAACTGGAGTAGAGTTTGATAGGTTTCTAAATCCCTGTCCTCACACACCCGGAGAAAAATAATCCGGTTGATATAACTCTGTACATAGTCATTGAGCAACTGCTCTGAAATCTTTGGGTCATGTCTGTATATTTCCGCCCCAAGCTGTTTTCTCCATTCATTTATCTGATTCAGGAATAGATGGTCGATGCTGAACAGGCTAAGCTTTTCTTCAATGCTCTTCCATTCTTCATCAAACTGTCCGGTGTAAACGGATTCTTTGCCTAGCAGAGATTGTAGTTCTTCAAACTTGTCTGCATATTCCGTGTAGTGGTACTTTTTTATAAGGGCTTTGTTGTGGCTGTCGTCCTTCTCAACTTTGACTGAACAGTCATAAATCAATAAGTATTCAAAATTGGAAAGAACAGAAGTTTTCAGTTTGGCAGTAAATCCATATCGTCTTACCTGTTTTGCATTATCAATATTAGTCTCAATAGAAACGCTTGGTTTCTTGGCCTCAAGAAAGAATTTGCGTTCAGAAAACAACCGAAAAGTATAATCCGGTTTTTTGGAATTTTCAGAGGCATTTGCTTTCAATGCCTCTTCTAAAAGAACTTCCCGTTCATTGGTCGGTTTACCTGATTTGTTTTTGATATCCCATCCTAAAAGTTCAAACAATGGATCCAAAAAATCAGACCTCAATTGCGTCTCGTTAAAAGTCGCTTTGAGATAATTATCCCTGTTGGAATGATATTTATTTACAAGGTCTTGAATGGTCATTGCTTATCAAAATCTATTTTGCCTTGTTGATGGCTTTTGGTTTTTAAATACTTGATTTTCTCCTCCGCTACCTTCAGAATTTCATTTGAATTTTCTTCATCCCTTAAATCGTATGCTACTTTATCGCTGAGTAGAATCAAACCCAGTGTTTCAATATCTTCTTTGAATAGTTCTGCTAAAAAGGGAATCATTTCTTTGTTTGCAGATCGTTCCCCTCTTTCAATCTTGCTAAGTGTAGATGGATCAATGTCCAGTACAGCAGCAACTTTTCTTAAAGGAAGCCCATTTTCTTCCCTTAACTTCCTAATATGTTCTCCAAAGGATTCCTTAATAGTCATTTCCTTATTTTTCTTGAAAATACAATTTGGACAATTTTTGTCAAATTTACAATCTTTTTTTGAATTCCCGTTCTTGTGGGTGGGGAAAATTTGGCTCTTTGGCAAGCTTGGGTTAGTGGTTTAGCCTGAGCGGCTTGCCAATGTGCCAAATGAGCGATGGCAGAAAAAATTAAAATGCGGGAGGGGTAAAAATTTAAACTTGGGTCGGATTAAGAGTCGGGTTATGCAATTCGTCAAGGAGCTCGTTAATACTGTCTGCTTTTTTCGGAGCAGGGTCGTTCTTCAGGCTTGCTTACAACGTCTTGATAAAATGAGTGCGCCCACACTCTCCTAAAGCTCAGAAGCTTC
>CAYMLA010000342.1:0-3422 GCA_964390785.1 uncultured Bdellovibrionales bacterium
CGCTCAAATTTGACTATTTTGTAACAGCCACTACCTCAGTGGCCGTTTGAGTTTTTAATAAAATTTATAATTGACAAGAGCACCTGTTTTCTTTTACTAAAACATTAGTTCTTCAACTAAGGAGGCCTGAAATTAATTTTCTCCTATCAGCTATCATTATTTTATTTGTTTTAAATTTAAACACAGCCTTTTCTTCCGAAGAAAATTCGCAGTTAAAAACACTAGAAATTCCTGATTTTTCAAAAGTAAAAAATTATAAACATAAGTCAAATTTTAAAGTTAATACAAAATGCTCCTTCCCAGATGGAAGAGAAGTTCACTCCAATCATCCTGATTACACCAATTGCACCAACATGGCTAAATTGAAAGCAACAAACAACCCCTCTAATGAAGGCCGTTCTAAATCTGAAAATTCAATCGACTTCAAATTTGGTGACTAGTGCTTGTTAAAATCGACAATAATCTTGAAGTTGTTGTTAGTTAATCCAACACTATAAAAGGAGATTTAAAATATGTATTGGATAAATCTAATTTTACTCTCTTTTTTTGTCACAATCGCTGGATGCAATTCAGTAAAAGAAAAAAGTATTGATCAAAACCCTGGAGGACTAACCCCTCAGCAAGTTCGAACTACCATTAAAAATAATTCGACAAAGATGCTTGGTTGCTATCAGGATTCATTAATAAGAAATCCAAATTTAGAAGGTCGAATAAAGATTAATTTTATTGTTAGTGAAAGTGGTGCTGTAAAGTTCGCTAAACTAGAAAAAACCTCAATAAGTGATCAGAAAATGCTTGAATGCATTTTGGCAATTGCAAAATCGATACAATTTCCCAAACCCGTGGGAGGGTCGGAAGTTTCAATTCGTTTCCCTTTTGAGTTTAATAAAAATAAAACTTTTTCACCGACTCACTCCTCTGAATTTTTTAAGAAAGAATTCAAAAATAGAGACGGATGTTTTTTAATGACCAATGTTAAAACAGGTAAAGTTTTGGAAGAGTTCAATGCCAAAAGATGCAAGCAACAATTTGCACCCATGTCCACTTTTAAAATTCCACTTGTTTTGATGGCTTTTGACAGTAAATATTTCAAAAATATTGACCAGAAGATTCCTTGGGATGGGAAAATTCGCAGCAGAAAAGCTGTTAATCAGGACCAAACACCCAAAACGTTTATCGATTACTCCGTAATTTGGATTTCAAAGCTGATTGTGAGTTTTTTAAAACCAAAAAGAATTCAAAACTACGTGAACGATTTCAACTATGGAAACAAGAAAGTTTCTAGTGATTCAGATAGTTTTTGGCTAACAGATGGAAGCATCAAGATATCCGCTAATGAACAAATTCAATTTTTGTCCCGTTTTTGGCAAGAGGAAATTTCTATTGATAAAAACGCGATCAAATTTGCCAAAGAAGCTCTCTTCGACAGGAAGATCGGTAAAACAAACTTCTATGGAAAAACGGGAACAGGTTGCATTGATCCTTGGTGCGAAGATAGACCCGGTCGTCAACTTGGATGGTACGTGGGAATTGCTGAAAAAAACAATGAGGTCTACGCTTTTGCTTTGAACTTTTCAGACCTGAAAGCGACTAGTGGCTACGGCGGTCTAAAAGCAAGAGAAATCGTTCACCGCTACTTCATAAGACAATTATGAAGCTTAATGTTGTTGAATGGCTAAAAGAGCAAATCTTATGTTACAGCTTTGAACTTCACTGTGATTTTGCTATCTAGAAAACCGGCATCGATCAAAGGCCCCGTTGCTTTGCTACCAAAACAAAACTAAGGCCGCCGACCTCATGACTGTTTCGCCAGCTTTTTGTCTATTGAGTTTATTTTTCTGTCCCAAGACCCGATTTGTTCAACACGCCTAAGGCTTCACAATTGTTGCTCTTACTCCACCCCCCAAGAGTGTGGTAAAAATCTGTTTGCATCCCCCTAAAGTAAATCGAGCGAGGTGCGGCCTCTTGATTTATTTAACTTGAACTATGATAGTATCATATGATACCATCATATAAATGACACCACATTATCTTTTGACTCATAAAATAGTAGAGCTTGTTGCCGCAATTTCTCAATTGCTAGGGAAAATTCAAGCGAATGGCCAAGCCACTCCGGAACCAAAACTTCGTAAAGCTAATAAAATAAAAACCATTAAATCCACTTTAGCTATCGAAGGTAATGCCCTAACAATCGAGCAAATTACCGCAATCCTCGACGGCAAAAGAGTCTTAGAAAAAGCATCGGAAATTCTCGAAGTGCAAAATGCCGTAAAACTTTATGATTCTTTAGATCATTTTAATTGTTTTGCACTTAAAGACTTTTTAAATGCTCACAAAATCCTTATGAACTCCCTAGTTAAAACTGCAGGCCGTCTACGAGACCAAAATGTAAGCGTACTAAAAGGCGGGAAATTACGTCATTTAGCCCCCCAACCTCGCAGAGTCCCCGAACTTATGACCAAGCTATTCTCTTGGCTTAAAAATGAAAAAGAAGTGCATCTGCTAATTCGTTCCTCAATCGTTCATTATGAAATCGAATTTATTCATCCCTTTGAAGATGGTAATGGCCGAATGGGTCGCTTCTGGCAATTCCTTATGCTTTACAAATTAGACCCGATCTTTAAATTTATACCCATCGAGTCCTTGGTAGAAAAAAATCAACAGTCTTATTATTCCGTCCTGGAAAAATGCGATAAAAAGGGAGACTCCACCTTTTTTATAGAATTTATGCTGGGTTTGATTTTTACGGCCTTAAGTGAGTTTAACTCAGAACTTAAAGGGATCACTCTAAATTCACAAGATCGTCTGGAAAAAGCTCGGGAAGCCTTCCAAAATCAATTTTTTTCCAGAAGTGATTACATGATTTTTTTTAAAAACATCTCATCAGCCACCGCAAGCCGTGATCTCAAATTCGGCACCAAAGAAAACCTCCTTCATTTGAAAGGCGAAAGTAACCAAACAAAATATAAATTCACCAAGGCCGCGCCTCGCTCGGTTATCTGAAAAATGGTCTCTAGAACTACAAAGATGTGACGTCGATACGTCACATTTAATTGCATGAAGAAAAAGAGTGACCACGGCTCTCAACAGAACAAAATAATTACGAAGCTTTCACCAGACAGGTATACCCAAAGGGATTGAGTCTGCACGTTTGTTGCTTCGTCGTCGCGGTATTATTCTCATACAGCTTCCTCCTCGCGCCTCCGTGCAGACTCAATCGCTTTGGGTATGACAAGTGAGTTAACTGAAATTAAATAAAATCCACTTCCGGCGCTGGAAACCGATAAATCCGTTAATGTTAAAAAGTCAGCACCAGTTAAAAAGCAAACAGGAAAACAAGAACAAGATAACCCTTCAAAAAATAAAATTACAAAGCGAAAAGCGATCCCCCAATCCGTTAAGCGCATTGTGTGGAGTCGTGA
>CAYMLA010000343.1:0-3403 GCA_964390785.1 uncultured Bdellovibrionales bacterium
TCTCAAAAATATGAAGTAAAAATTTAAACTCAACTCACTCAAGCTCTGTCACCCTAAACAAAACTTATTTTTGCCAATAACAATCAATATCAACACTAACAATCATTGAACGCGGAATAAGCCTTTGTTGGGAAGCCATTGAAATTCCGAATGTTAATCCACGAAGAGTTTCAAGATCAAAAATTTCAGAATTTTCTTCCTTGACCATTTCAAGTAAAGAAAAAAATTCAATATTTCTAACTGAGTCAACAATTTGGAGCCTGTTTTTGGTTCTTATATCGTTCTCAAGTATTTTCTCTCGAACAATTTTATCAGACTGACTTTCAGTTAATCCCAATAGACGACCAGAAATATCTTTTAAATAACTTGTTGCATATATTCGTGGCAATTGACTATTCCAAGTCGACTTACCCTTCATGCGAAAAACAACATCAAGTTTTACTTCTGGATTATCTGGATTTTCAAGAGAATTAAAGGGCACCGAAATCATTGAAATAAATTCCTTTTGTCCAAAAGTAAGAGTAGGATCACTTTTCGAAAAATTAACAAGCAAAGGTTTTCCATTTTTCGGATAAACATCCTGACCTAAAGCTTCATTCGCACGATGAAGCACAAAAGTACACATCATAGGATTAGGGAGATCTAAATCATCATCTTCAGCATGAAGTGAGATTGAAAAATTAAAGCACATGATAAATGAAAAAACGATCAATAAATTAATAAAAAAACTCATTTTTACCTCCTAAAAATGTTATTTACAAAAAAATTAAAACTACATAAAAACAAATTAATAATACAAAATCATAAGTTTAATAAAAAATTCTAAAAAAAAATTTGAGTTCCACCCAAAAACTAATTTTTCTCAGGCACTTCACTATATCCAGAAATACCAAGTTCTGATACTATATCAATAAACCGATCAAGCAAATAAAGTGCTTGTTCTTTAACTTGATCTTTTCCTGTAATCGAATTTTTAATTGTCTCCTCATAATATGTTTTTAGTCGATCCGTTAAATCTATTTTTTGCTGATCACTCATCCATTTTGCATTTTCAAAATTTTCAATTTCATTTTGATTGAGCGGAAAGGGCTGAGGCAAGACTCGTTGAAGATTTCGTTCTATGTTGTAAATTTTAGTGTCATCAGAAATTTCTTTTAAAACTAAATCAGATTGGATTCCCACTAATTGATTAGATTGTCCATTTGGCAAATAAAAATATCCCGTTGTTAAAAATAAAAAATGAGAAAAATTAGGTTGAAATACAACTGATCCAGAATTTAAATTGCTTGTGTCTTCAATCTGAGTTGAGTCTAAATCCTCTAAATTAAGAGATATAAAATTTTGAATAGTTCCCTTTCCATAAGAATGAGGTGTTCCCATGACTAAAGCTCTATTATACACCTGCAAAGATCCAGAAAGAATCTCAGAAGCACTTGCTGAATTCAAATCAATAAGTACAATAATTGGTTTGTTAAAGGAAAACTGAGGATTTCTTTTTGTTTTCTCAGGAAAAGCATCTATTAATTTAGAATTTCTTGGGAGTTGCCCTTTTCTTGTTACAGGATAAGAACTAACACCATAGACTGCAGGGCCTTCTGTAATAAGTTCATCAACAAGAGCAGAAACTGACCGAATATCCCCCCCTTGATTTCCTCTTACGTCAATAATGAGCCCATCGATAGGGCTACAATCATTTGATTGTTTTTTACAATTAATTTTATTGAGCTTATTTAAAAAAGCAGTTTCTGTAATAGGATATGCAAAAGAAGGTATTTTTATTACACCAAAATTTTTATTATTTCTAGAATAAACTAATTCAGTTTTTTTTGTTCCATCCGTCATTAAGTTAATCTCGCGTCTGCGAATTGTACAATGATGAAGGTTTTCTTCACTTGCATTAGGTCTTAAAAACGAAACTTTAACAATTGTTCCTTCTGAACCTTTAAGGACTTCAGTCGCTTTTGAAAGAGGCAATCTACCTAAAAAAACAGGTGTCTGTAGATTATCATTAACGACTTCTTGAACTGAAACAATAACATCGTTAACTTGCAATAATGATTCATTCTCCATTAAACAAGCCGTACTTGGGCCTTCTACAATAATACCCATAACACGCACACCCCTTAACGCCTGTTCTGCCTCAATTCCAATTCCAGTTATTTTTCCATCAAGTTTTTCACCAATACTTGTGGTTTGTTCATTGAGTATTAGTTTACTGTGAGCATCAATGCTTCTTATAAATGCACTAAGAATTAAATAATAAATCTCATTTGACTTGAACTCACTCACATATTCAACATTAAATTTTTTTAAAAATTCAGTGATAGCAAAATCCATATTTAAATAATCAGTAGGCTCAGAATTTTTGCTCTGTTTAACAGAAAAAAAAGAATTAAAAATATTCATTTTAATTTTAAATTGAAGTTCAGATTCATCTTTGGGTCTTTCAACTGATAAGGCATTCCACAGGCTATTTATTTCATCACTACGATGAAAAATTAATTCATTGTAAAATTCAATAAGCGCTGAAATGATTGAATTTCTTTTTTGCAGATTCTTAGCTCCCCAATAAGGATAAGAATCAGATAAAATAAAGAATTGAGAAAAAATAGGCTGATTGTCTTGATTTGGAAAATAATTTTTTATTTTTTCATATCGCTCTTTAGCAACCATGGCTAACGTAAGAAACACAGGCATTGCTCCAGTTGATACAATTAGTTGAGCTTGATCCATCCAAAAATCGAAAGATTGATTTAAAATTGAGTCAATTTCATTTTTAAAAAATAAAATTTTATTGGGATCCAGTAAATCAATAAAAACTTCTAATGATGTCTTAACTCTGCGAGCTAAACCTATAGGTGTCAGAAATGAATTAGCCTTATCTTCATCAAGAAGTGTAACACTCCATACTCCAAAATCTTGATAGATTGCAATTTTCATAAAATGAGGAAAAATTTTATCTGTATAAGAATTATCTTCTGCTTTTGAAATGATAAAATTAAGTTTTTCTTGGTCAACTTTATCTTTAAAACTATTAAATAAAACTTTTCTTGTGATTTCAATGATTATCTCTTCTTCTGTTTTACTTGCATGACATTCAAGAAACAGTGAAAAAGTGAAAAAGAAAAATATAACCAATTTAATTTTTGATTTCATAAACTCCTCAATTTTTTCTCACATGGATATAAATCAATAAAACAAAATAAAAGTATAAAGAGTACTCATTTTTGAATATGATGAATTTTTTATATTTTAATTTTGAAATTTTTATTCCAAAAAATTTCCTTAAACAAATAATTATTTATTGAATTGACTCTACTTAATTTTGTTTAAAACGAATGACTTGAATTCAAAGAGCATACAATTGATAT
Organism: uncultured Bdellovibrionales bacterium; assembly: GCA_964390785.1. GTDB lineage: Bacteria > Bdellovibrionota > Bdellovibrionia > Bdellovibrionales > CAYMLA01 > CAYMLA01. Next base: position 3,372 of record CAYMLA010000343.1, read on the forward strand.
TTTTATAAATTTTATCTTATATGCCTAAAACC
>CAYMLA010000344.1:0-1923 GCA_964390785.1 uncultured Bdellovibrionales bacterium
ATGCGCCGAATACTTTCTTGTTTATTTAAATATAGCCTTTATTTTTCCTATACCCTCATTAATTTGCACACCGCTGGATCAAAGTTGGATTTCTAAAATGACAGGTTTAATCAAAACCTGCACTGAGGCTTTTGAGCGATACGAAGCTTCTGGGGCTCTCATGCAAACTGAAGATTTGTTTTGGGATTTTTGTGACAACTACTTAGAACTCGCCAAACAAAGAGCTTACCAACAAAAAGACACTCCTGAAGGACAGTCGGCATTGGCAACACTGGAGTGGTCTTTGTTTACGTTCTTACGCTTGTTTGCACCTCACATCCCTTACATTACTGAAGAGGTTTGGTCTTGGCGTTTTTCCAAGCACTGGGATGAATCCGTCCACACGGCTCAATGGCCACAACTCAACGAAACAGCTTCTGTTTCAAAACCAGAAAAAGATCAGCTTTTTGAAACAGCCTCTGTTGTGATGAATAAAATTAGAAACACAAAGACGATGAGTCAAAAAAGTCTCAATTGGCCTGTTTGCCAATTGAGACTTTCAGGCAAAGAAGAAAATATCAATCGCTTCAAACTCATTCAGAAAGATATAGTTGGAGGTGGGCGCGTCATTCCCGCAGGAATTTCTTCTTCGATTAATCCTGCTTTTGATCACCCAGAGGATCTTTTTCAAATCGAAGTGATTTTAAGCGAAACCAACGAATAAGAAGATTCAAAGTGAGATTTGAGCAAAGGCAACGAAATAGATTTTGCATTTTCAGCAGAAAATAAAATGACTGCTCTTGTGAAAGAGCCAAAAACATCGCTACGGACTATAGCTTTTCTATAAACTCCTCAACATACTTTATAGTCTGAGGGTCCTCAGGATTCATGTCTATTTCATGTAAGGGTCGATATTGATAATTCATGTAAGTGGTAAACTCTTTTAAGAAAACAGGATCTCTAAAATAAACACCCAAGTTCTCAAGTGTTTTATCAATCAATTGCCCCAAACTCACACCCTCATAAGCAAGTCGGCAGGATAACGAGTCACAGCTAACAGCCTCATTCATAAGCTCAGCAAGAACAGCCGGAGATTCTTCACCAGTGAGGTGCCACAGACTTCTGGAGATGGCATCTAAGTCAAATAAAACAGAGGACGTTCGAACACCATGGTGTCGCCATTCTGCATTAGAGAAAATCTGACTAATTTTAAGCTTATTTGAGCGTTGATTAAAAACTTCGTCAGCTAGTTCACCATTATAAGAGTTATCTTTACCGAGCTTTGTCCATTCATATAATTGCACTAAGGTAGGATTCTTTCCTGAAATCATAGCAATAAACATGTCATTCAAAATAAGAAGTTCCCCAGAGACCTTTTTCAATTTTTCAGCATAAGACCAATTAAAGTATTGCTGTGACTGCTTAAACTTAAGATAAGATTCTAAATTCAAACGTTGCGCTAAAAACGAAAGTATTGGAGTTTCTTCTATTGAAATTTTTCGAATGATTCCTCCACTAAATCGACTTAACTCCTGCTGAACACGGAATCCATGTCTGACTCTTTGATTATTTTCTCCATAAAAACTTCGCTCAAAACCTTGTGCGAGTTGAGAATTTAAACGAAGAAAACGACGCATAGATAAAACATCAACCACATCATCATTTTCAGAATAAGCTAAAAGCACCGGAACACGATTGGCGCGAAAGAAGCGCTCTTGACGACTACCTAACCACTTTGAAAAATATTTAACTTCATTAAAAGGAGTTCTATCATATTCACTCATAAGGAACTCTCCCAAAAGGTTTACCTGGCAACCCATATTCAACGAGACAGGAAGCATGTTAGGGAGATCTGAAGAAGTGAAAAACTGAGCAAGAAACTGAACTTCTTGAGCCTGATCCCAAACATGGCGCCCCAAGCATGTAGCCAACTGTAAGTGCTTT
>CAYMLA010000344.1:1933-3400 GCA_964390785.1 uncultured Bdellovibrionales bacterium
GCACATTGAAACCGGGTTCAACGAGATAAAGACCAGACACTCCATTTTCATGAAGTGAAAGATCATAAGCCAAAAGCCCACCAGTCGATTGACCCACTACCACCACGCGGTGTCCGAGAAGCTTTGCAATTTCATAACCTTGCTTTACAGCCTCTCGCCATTGAGCAAAAACAAGGGTTTTATGTTCTTCGTAGAAACGCCCATGTCCTGGTAGCGTGACTGAAATGGAGTTGATACCAAAATAAGAAAGCCACTTAATGACTTGACTGAACTGATAAGCATCACCATACAGACCATGAATAAAAAGAAAAGCCACAGGAGTTTGTCGTTCCTCAGAATAAATAAGATGACCCACTTGCTTGAGCCCATGCAACGAATCGGGATATTGAGGAAAAAGCTGCGAGGGATTATTTCCCAACTGAAATTCCCAAGGCTTGAGCTGAGTCAGTAACTCTTTGAGAGATCTACTGCTATCCAAAGAAATTGCATCAAGTTTTTCCTGAACATGAAAACTATGTTGCCAAGGCATAAAATCAGCAAATACAATATGAACTCCAAACACAAAATTAACCATGCCAATAAAGAACAAAAGAGAAACAAACGTCTTTAAAATTTGAAGTATTAACATCATAACCATCCTATGAATAAATCCGTCAAATATAACATATCGTTTACCAAGCAAATTATGGACCTGCAAAAAGAAGCTTGAGTAATTAGAAAACTCAACTATTTGAGTTACTTTAAGCTTACAACGCCCCCCCACCACTGAACTGAGAATGACAAAAAAAGTCACCTGCCAAGCAAATCAATTGCATAAAATCTAGTGCAAAAAAAATTTTTCTTCAATAAATCAAGAATCCAGAAGAGTGTACAAGTTTTTACTTTTTTTTATAGAGGTAAACTCTAATTAGAGGTTGAGAATCTAAGAGATTTCTTGCGATAATCTAATGAATAAAAGTTTTTCTTTGGTTAAAAAATATTTCACAAAGGAATTAAAAATGTTAAATTTTAGTTTTCGCAAATATAACCCCCTAAGTCTTCGTTTGTGGCACTGGATTAATTCCCTGGTAATCTTAGGAATTCTGGGAACCGTCTTACTTCGAAAAACATTTTTAAGCTGGCGCACTAACTCTGCTCTGATTGAAGAAATGCTCAATGATGCCGGTACAATTATTTCTCCAGAATTAGCTAAAAGTATTGCTGTTGAAATTCGAAACCCCATGTGGGACTGGCATATTTATTTAGGCTTTACTATGGGAGTCCTTTTTCTGGCACGTATTTTAAGTGTTTTTTTATTTGAAAAAAAAATTCACTATTATTTACGCCTTAAAGAATATTCTAAATTTCAAAAACTTACCATTACCTGACCAAATTAATGCCGCTCATTACACGATAGTAAAAATCAGCTATGCTTTTTTGTCCCTTATTTTTTCCTAATGCGATTCGATAGGTGATCGATGAACTCTG
>CAYMLA010000345.1:0-1820 GCA_964390785.1 uncultured Bdellovibrionales bacterium
GTCCAGACCATTCACACCTTGATCAGGTTGTTTTTGCGATTGACGTTGAGAATAACACTCAAGGGAAACATTTAAAAATCTTTATGGAGCCTGACAAACGAGCGGTTGCTCTCTTTTTTTCACCCGATGATGAATCCATCCTTCCTTATCAAGAAGAACAACAAGAAGAGCAAAAAGACGCGACTTGGAACTGGCGGTTATTTATGGTAAAAAAATTAGCTCGTGAACTTTTGCCTCAACGCTTTTGTATAAAAAAACTCTATATTATTGGAAGTTCGCGCTTTAAAACGGTTGATCCAAATGATGATATTGATCTTATTGTTCATTTCAATGGTAATGCTGAACAAAAAAGACTTCTTGAACATTGGCTCCAAGGATGGAGCTTAAGTCTTGGCGTAATGAATTATTTAAGAACTGGAGTTCCGATTAAGCCGTTATTAGACGTTCATTATATTACTGACGACGATTTATCCTCTAAACAGGGTGTGGCTTCAAAAATTGACGCTGTCACAGATGCTGCCATTTCTCTTTTAATGTGGGATCAAAAACTTTAACTTTTTAAGTTTTATAGTGCCTCTACATAGTGGCTGTTTTTCAACAGCCACTACATAAAAACGCCAAACTTCATTTGTGACAGATTGCAAGGCAAGGGTTGCCTATTTATTGAGAGTTGATATAATTGCCTTTGGAAATGGCGAAATATGTTTAAAAAAAATAAGAGAGCATTCTGGGCAAAAGTATTGAAGTTAAGTTTATTAATTTCAATTTTAGTTATTGTGTCGAATTGTCAATTTCTTTTAAATCCAAAATCGTCATTGCTTATTATTGCAGTTGATTCCTTGTCTTTGAATCAAGTGAATTGTTCTTATTTTGAACAGGGAACACAAAGTGGTTTTGGTCTCATTTGCAAAGAGTCCATTCGTTTTTCACATGCGTATACACCATCAGTATTGAGTTTTCCTGCATTGGCTTCAATAATGGTTGGTCGATATCCATTCGAAATTGGAGTTTGGCACAATGGAAATCAATTTTTAACATCAAACATTGAAACTCTTGCTGAAAAGGCATTAGAAAAAAATTATAGAACCGCTTTTTTTTCAGGTGGTCCTCCTATTTGGAGTCGAACGGGTTTAACACAGGGTTTTGAATTATTTGAGGACAATTTTCATCCCAGTTTTGGAAAACTTTATAGACCAGCTCAATCAAGTTTTAATTTTTTTCTTGAATGGCTCGATCAAGAGGTTAAAAATGATTCTTTTTTTACTACAATTTATTTGCCCGATCTTCAGTTTGGATATCTAGAAACAATAAACCAATTGGGTGAAGCAAGAAAAAGATCAATTGAGGGTCAATTAGAAGAAATTGATGAGTCTTTATTTTTTTTATTTGAAGAACTTAAAAAAAGAAATAAATGGAATTCAACCGATGTTGTGTTGGTTGGATTAAATGGCCAATCAAAAAAAGCAAGAACAGACGAAATTAAAGCTATAAATCTTTATAGTGAAAACTCTCAAGTGGCTTTATTCATTAAACCAACGAGCAAAGAACGTGATTTGGCAATGCGCTGGATAGCTGACAAACCTGTTTCCCTCGTTGATTTAGGATTTACGTTAAAAGACATTCTTAATGTAAAACAGCCAATCAGAACGGATACGCATTTTAAAGTTGAAAGCTTTAAGTTAATATTAAACAAAGAAAATCAAAGTGATGACTCTGATCGTCTTTTTTTAATTGAATCCAGTTGGCCTCTTCATTTTGAAAATTATGGGGCTCGGTTTGCAATTAGAAAAAAAAATTACTTGTATCTTAATGATAATCCT
>CAYMLA010000345.1:1830-3390 GCA_964390785.1 uncultured Bdellovibrionales bacterium
AAAGTGTTTAATTCGTTAATCGATAAAAATGAAATGATTTCTTTGAAAGAAGCCGAATTTCCCGACGAAGAATTTATTGAAACAGTTAAAACCACCCTTTGGGATATGAGTTTTCTTTCATGGGATAAAATTGAAAATAGGATTTTAGATAAAATTTTTTATGCGCAGTCTTTTTTTTCTTCAGACACGTCAAGTGAAAAAAAAGAGATGTTAATTAATCGCTATCTTAAGCGACATGGAAATGATGAACAAGTTATTGGCTGGTTGGCTCGTCACTATTTAGAAAACAAAAATTGGGAATCTCTTCTTGATTTGGGATTAAAACAAAACAATCAACTTTGGATTTATATTGCCAAGAAAAACTTAGGACAAGCAGCTCAAACTCCTAAGGATGGTTGTTTTGAATTAATTTTAGAAAAAAAGTTATCTGCAAAAAAATTAAAATCATGTTCAGATGAGACTTTTTTAAAATTTTTAGTTTGGTATCAAAAAGGAAAGGGAGATAATCGATTTCAATTTGATTTTGAAAAATTTTTACGTCAATATTTTTATGAAAAATTAGACGAACAAATCCATGAACATCATTTTTTGTCGGGTTTGATGTGGGGCATTAAATGGTCTCTTTACAAAACTCCAACAAGGATTGATTTGATATTAGCTCTCCCTAAGTATTCATTAATTAATCAGACCATTCAAAGGCGACTGCATATTGAGCTTGAAAAAGGTAAGAATCAGTTTCATTCTTTACTGTCAAATATTTTATAACAAATTGAAATGCACTCCTTATCTGGAGAGACAAACCTTAGAGCAAAACGTTCGCAGCTCTCTCCACAGTTACTAAAATCAGTATGAATTTCAGGAAGTCCGAGTTCAAATAATTCATTTGGTTTTTCTTTTTCAAAAAGAGCACCGACAAAAACGTTAAGCACTTCGCCCAAAACGTCTTTATATGCTTTTTCAAAAGCCACATCAGCATAAAGATTTTTTACTATTTTATTTGCAAGAGATCTTTCTGCAGATAAAACAAAATTTCCTAGATAGGGCAGTAACACGCTCATTTTAACGGCGACTCTGTCTTTGTTGGTGTCACATTTTTCTTCAATCGGAATAACATCTAAAAAAGCGGTGCTTTGTAGAATTTCAATAAATACTTCTTGCATGCCCTTGATAGTAAAACTCATCTATTGCCCCCATCCGGTATCAGATTCATCTTTATCAACATTTTCTATCTTTATAAATACGCTCTTTACTTGTTCAGGGGTAATTGGCTTTTGGATTACATCCATAGCTCCTAAACTAAATAAATTTTCACTTCTAGCGTCGTTTGCTAAACTCGTTACAAACACAATTGGAATTTTTTGTAGCTTTGGTATTGCCTTTAAATTTCTTAAAAAAGTAAAACCTGTCATCACGGGCATGTTTAAATCAGATAAAATAAGATTGATGTTTTCATTGGAATTTAAAATCTGTAAACCCTCTTCTCCATTTTCAGCTTCAAAAAACTCCACAGAAGCTCCAGCCAATGCGACTTCAACACAGCGTTTTGAAAACATACGAGCT
>CAYMLA010000346.1:0-3389 GCA_964390785.1 uncultured Bdellovibrionales bacterium
AATGGCTGATAGCGAAATAAAAAAAGTTTTTGTTGTGAATGGCGTTTAATTCTAGCCTAAAGTCTATATTCAAAATACTAAGAAAATAACTCGCTAAAATAAGATATAATTTAAGATCAAATGAACTTGATATTTGTGGTTGGTTGATAATTGAGTCATTTGAAGAAAGATTTAATTGTTAAGGGCGAGTAATGGATTACAATTTTCTCAAAATTGAAAAAGAGATTTATGATCTGTGGACAAAGATAGATGCATTTAAGTCTGAAGAAAAATCGACCAAGTCTCCTTTTTGTGTTGTTTTGCCTCCTCCAAAGTTAACGGGAGTTCTCCATTTAGGGCACGCATTAAATCATACAATTCAAGATGTTTTTACTCGTCTCAAGCGAATGCAGGGGTTTAATGTTTTATTGTTGCCGGGCTTTGATGAGGGAGGATTAGCTTTTCAAACGGTGATTGAAGAAAAATTGCTTAGTGAGGGAAAGAATAAATTCGATTTGGGACGTAAAAAGTTTTTCGAAGTGGCTCTTGGTTACAGAGAAAAGTATCAAAATGATGTTATCAACCAAATGAAACGTCTTGGAGTCAGTTGTGATTTCAATCGGATGGTTTTTTCATTAGATGAAAGTTTTAAAAAAGCAGTTTACCGAGCTTTTAAAATTTTTTTTGATAAAGGATATTTAACAAAAGAAACCACTTTAGTTCATTGGTCTGTTCGTTTAAGAACGGCTATTTCAGAGGAAGAGGTTGTTTATAGAAAAGTCAATGAGAAGTTATGGTATATTGACTTTCTATTAGAGGATAATTCAACAATTTTAACAAGTGCTACGGTTCGGCCAGAGTTGTTATGTGCCGTTACGGCCTTGTTGATTCATCCTAAGGATGAAAGATATAATTCATTTATAGGTTTATCTGCCACTATTCCAATTATCAATAAAAAAGTGCCCATAATTGCTGATAAGCGTGTCGATCGAAAATTTGGATCTGGAGTTTTACAATTAACTCCAGGACATGATTTTAGAGATCATTTAATTGCAGAAAAACAGGATATAGATATTGTTAGCTTAATGGAAAAAGATGGCGTGTTTAACAAAAATGCGGGGCCTTATTGTGGAAAGCATATTGATGATGTTAGAAATATAATTCTAGAAGATTTAGAGTCTTTAGAGGCGATAAGAAAAAAAGAAGATTTTAATCATTTGGTGGGCTATTGTTCTCGTACAGGGGAACGAGCGGAACCCGTTCTTTCAGAGCAGTGGTTTTTAAATGCTGAAAGTTTTATTGTTGATGCCTCTCGCGCTGTTGAGAGCGGAACCATCATGTTTTATCCCGATTCATGGACTTCAAATTATTTAAGTTGGGTTGGTCAACGTAGAAAATGGTGTATTTCTCGTCAAATTTGGTGGGGCCATCAGGTTCCAGTTTGGTATTGTAATTCATGTAATCACTTGATGGTTGCAGAAAAAACGCCTGTTGTTTGTGAATCTTGTGGTGAAAAAAATCTTCATCAAGATGAAAATGTTTTAGACACATGGTTTACAACGTCTCTTTGGCCGTTAGCTTCTTTGGGATGGCCACAGTCTTCTGAATTGTTTAAAACATTTTATCCCAATAACATGGTTGTGACGGGCCCTGATTATGTTTTTCTTTGGGTTACTCGAATGATTATGATGGGAATTGCTTTGTCTGGTGATGTCCCATTTAGAAAAGTTTTTGTTCATGGTTTAGTTAAAGAAACACAATCTGAAAAAATGTCTAAATCAAAAAAAAGTGATTTTGATGTGAATGAACTTTTTAATAAAAATGGTGCGGATGTTCTTCGTCTTTCGCTCTTGTTGAGAGGGAATATGCATCAAGATTTTACATTTGACTTAAGTATTTTGAACAGGTCTAAAAAAATAATTCATAAGATTTTAAATGTCTCCTATTTTATTCAACAATGCGAGTCGAAAAACAGTAATGACGCTTTCGATGAAGAGCTTTCAATTGGTTATATGTCCATTTATGATCGATGGATGATTTCTTGTATTCATAAATTGATTATAGAACTTGAGTCTGATTTTGAACATTTTCGTTGTCATGAAGCCTGTGAAAAAATAATTCATTGTTTAGAAGTTAAGTTTGGTCAATGGTATTTAGGGTTTTATAAGGCAACTTTTGAAAAAATGAGTTCGAAAGATCAATTGACTTCTTATCAGGTGATGAGACAGTGTTTTGTTCAATTGTTGTCCATTGTTCATCCCTTTATTCCTCATGTGAGTGAATATATTTATCGTGATATTTTAAAGTGTAATGATTTATTGGTTAAGTATAAATTTCCAAATCGCTATGATCAAAGAAAGTGGTGGAAACTTTCTAGTCGAACAATTGATCGAGAAGTTGAGTTTATTCGACAAGTTGTTATTTACCTAAGGCAGTACCCGAGTGAATTTCCTGAAGAGACATCATTTTCGGGTGAACTTTTTTTGGTTCCAAGTGATGATGACTTGCAAAAAATCATTGGTCAAAATAAAGAGATTCTTCAGGTTTTAACTGGATTTTCAGAAATTCAAGTTGTTAATCAAATTGAAGATGAACTTATTTTTGCTGCAGATTTTTTTCCTTTTGATAAAATCCAATTTATAAAAATTTATGCTAAACTTTCTAATTTTGATAAAACCAAGGAAAAGAATAGAATACAAAATATAATTATTGAGTTGGATAAAAAGATTCAATTCCTTGATGAAAAACTTTCCAACAATGCTTTTATAGAAAACGCTTCAGAACAATTAATTCAATCAATTGAATATCAAATTAAAATCACTCAACAAGCTGTTGAATTTTACTATGACCGTTTAAATTTTTTTTAATTTCAATTCATTATTTGCAGTGAAATTATTTCATTTTGAATTAATTCTTGAAGAGTCCTTGTCTAAACAATTTCATTCTATTTATTGTTAGTTGATTCATTAAAAAACTATTTTGGTTGTGGTTTGGTGATTATCTTTAATTGTCGGCCAAAATTTAATAGTGGGTCGTTTAATGGATGGGTTGTAATGTTTTTTTTGGGGGGGGACATGAGAATTTTCTTTTTTCTATTTATTTTTTCAGTTTATGCTAATGCTCAAAATATTTCTGTTGATCAAGTTAAGGGGCCGGAGGCGTTAATTTTTCAGAATTGGCCTAATCCAGAAGTGTCTATTGCTGCCGTGGGAGATATTCTGATGCATTCATCCTTGTTGGAGCAGGCTAATCGACATCGTGATTTTAGTGTTTCGTGGGAAGGGGTAAAAGATTTACTCAATCAAGCTGATTTAGCTTATGGGAATCTTGAAGTGCCAGTTGCTTGGGGCTTGGGTTTAGATGGAAGAAGAAGGTCTATTGACCGATTCAATTATGATCGAAATGTTTAT
>CAYMLA010000347.1:0-3387 GCA_964390785.1 uncultured Bdellovibrionales bacterium
TGAGACGGGTAAATTTAGTCGCTCAATAGAAATGTTTAAAAAAGCCACTCAATTAGATCCTGAATATGCGGATGCCTATCTTGGTCTATCGGTTGTTTTTAATGATTTAGGCAAATACGCCGATGGAAAAACGTATTTTATTAAGGCCAAAGACATTCTAACAAAGCATTCAAGCACGCTTAATGATTACGCCAAGGAAATGATTGGGAAAAAACATGAAGAGTTAGGACAGCTTTATTTTCAGTATAAACAAATTGAAAACGCTGAAATGCAATTTAAAACCGCACTTTCATTCTTGGGTCAACGAGAGGATTTAATTTTAAGACTTGTTGATTGCCATTCACACTCTGGACAAACCCATAAAGCGATCAGCGAATTACAAAAGCTAATTAAACAAAATCCTCATCTAACCACGGCACGATTAAAACTCGGTGTTATTTATTACAATATTGACAAGGTTACTGAGGCCGTAAACGAATGGGAAAAAATTCTGGTTTATGAATCCAACAACTCAGAAGCAATGAGATACATTCGAATTGCTAGTCAATCAGGGTTAACTGATTTATCTCAATAGAAAGGGTCGGTTATGGCAACCATCAAGCCTGGAATGATTAAATTTATGTCCGCTCAAGAGATTAAAGAAACAACTCAATTTTTGGCCAAACAAATTGATCGAGACTACGACGGAATGGAGTTAGTTATTATTTGCCCTCTCAAGGGTTCAATGGTTTTTGCAGCAGACTTTATTCGCGAACTCACCATTCCGTGCAAAATTGATTTTGTTTATCTGTCAACTCTATCAAAAAATAAAACGATAGCTCTAAATAAAGATCTCAACATTAACATCACCGGAAAACATGTTCTTATTGTAGAAAGCATCATTGATGTTGGCAGAAAGCTTTGTTTTTTAATTGAACGACTCCAAGCTTCTAATCCTGCAAGCGTTCGTGTTGCCACTTTAATTGACAAACCGGCTCGTCGAGAACTTCCCATTCAGCCTGATTATATTGGCAGAACAATAGAAGATCGTTTTATTATTGGCTATGGAATGGATGTCGAAGAAGCAGGGAGAAATTATCCCGACATTTATATTTTTTCTTCCTAAAAGGTTTTGTTCATTTTTTTGAAAAACGAATTTTGCAACAACCACTAACTAATTAGAACATTAACAAAGAAAAACACTAATGCTGAAACGACAAAAATCATAATTAACGGATTAGTAACCAAAGAGCCCTCCTTAGCACAAATAAATCATCAATCATTCAAATAAATGTCTTTTTTTAAAACAACAGATCTCGACGATACACACCAGACATCTCTTTTAAGATTGGCTCCGATAACATGTCTTGTCAAGGGGATTCCGTGTTATTACAAGATCTTAACTTGTTGTGTTAATCCTTCCTATAAAATCATATTCAAAAGAGGCTGTGATTTCTACATCAACAAAATCACCAATCTCACATTGTCCCTCATTAATAAGAGTCACCCCATCAATTTCTGGAGCTTGAAACCAAGCTCTTCCCTCAAGCAGTAAGTCAGATTCTTGGCTATATCCATCAACCAAGACATTCAACTTTTTTCCAATAGACTTCTGATGTTTTTTTTTGCTTATTTTTTGTTGCACCGTCATCACTCTCTCAAAACGAGACCGTTTAATCTCATCATCAATTTGATGAGTCATTTCGCCTGCTGGAGTTGTTTCCTCAGCGGAAAATTCAAAACATCCCACTCGATCAAAGCGTTGTTCTTTAATGAAACTCAACAACTCATTAAACTCTTCTTCCGTCTCTCCAGGAAAGCCAACAATAAACTGTGTTCGAATGCACGCATCAGGAAGACTCTTTCGTATTTGTTTTAAACGTTCCTCGATTTCAACTCTTTTCATTTTTCGATTCATGCTTTTTAAAATTCGGTCATTAATATGCTGTAATGGAATATCAAAATAGGGTAAAAGATTTGGTCTTTCCTTGATTAAATCAATTAACTCTTGAGTAACTCCATCAGGATAAAGGTATAAAACTCTTATCCACTTAAGGTCAGAAATTTGAGAAAGACGATCAAGCAATAAAACAGGACTATCAAGGGATTGTTTTTGTTTTCTTAGATCCCATCCGTAGTCTGAAAAATCGTGAGAAATAATATTAATTTCTCGAACTCCTTGATCAACCAACATCCGAACCTCATCTTCAATTTCATTAATTGGTCTCGATTGTAAATTTCCACGAATTTTAGGAATGACACAAAACGAACATCGCTTCAAACATCCTTCAGATATTTTCACATAAGCACGATAAAAGGGCTCAGAATTTTTTCGGGGCTGATTGGGTTGTTGTAAATAAGTCGGTAAATGATAATAGTCTTTTTTTATATCACCAGAATAAGAACGTTCTAGGATTTCATGAAGGCGATTAATCTCTCCCGTTCCAATGAACAAATCCACTTCTGGAAATTCCTTTAACAACTCATCTTTATAGCGTTGAACAAGACAGCCGGTTGCGACAAGTTTTTTAAGCTTCCCACTTTTTTTAAAATCAATAGCGTCTAACAAGGCAGCAATTGATTCTTTTTTGGCATCATCAATAAAACCACAGGTGTTAACAATAATAACTTCAGCTTGTGTTAAATCAGAAGTGAATTCATATCTGTTCTTTTCTAATGAGCCAATCATCATCTCAGAATCGACCAAATTTTTTGGACAACCCAAACTAACAAATCCCACCTTTTTCATATTTCAGTCACTTCCACCCCTTTGGGGGGAGAAAATTTAAAAAGATTTTTAGAAAACGTATTTTGAAAACTTGTCTTGTTTAAAAAAAGTTCTGTTAAATTTTCAACGTCATCTTTGTAAGAAATTTTTATGATTCGTTTTTCTTTCTTATTTATAATCACTAAAAGTTCATTAAATTCTGAATTCTTTTTTTTCTTTAGTTCTAAATTAAAAGCAACTTGATTTTTGTTTTCACCGTCTTTTTTGTTGTCTTGTAATGAATCAACTTCTTTTATTGTAAACACCTTATTTAAATTCTTGTTAAAAAAGAGTGCACTTAATAGGATTTGAATTTCATCTGTTTTTTTAACTTTTGATTTAAGAACTTGAACAATTTTTTCATCCGGCGCCACCGTCGACGCCGTCGAGCCACGCGGCAAGGCCATCCTCGTTCACCTCTCCGGCGGCTGGTCCGTCTTCACACACACCCAGCTCTTCGGCTGCTGGTTCGTCACCGACCGCGGCGATGAGCCACCCGGAGACCGCAAGCTCGGCGTCGTCTTCCACACCGCCGAGCGCAGCGCCTGGCTCTGCAGCACCAACCGCGTCGAGGCCTGGCGCACCAGCTCCGTCAACTCATGCCCCTTCCCCGCCCGCCTCGGCCCCGACGTCCTCGACGA
>CAYMLA010000348.1:0-3350 GCA_964390785.1 uncultured Bdellovibrionales bacterium
TTCTATTGTTATCAATTATTTTTGTTTTTTTTGCAAGTTGCGGAAAAAGAAACATTGACTATGAAAGACAACAAGAAATTTACCATAAAAGAGCTGGAATCAAGGTTCCACAAAAGGTCACTCAATCTTTTTTAAATTTGTCTGTTTCAAAAATTGAATCATTGCAAACCCCTTTTTTTTCAATTAATTTTTTTTATTTTAAACGCAAATTTTATTTCGAAAATCAAAATGTCGATTCTCTTTCTAAAGTGTTTTATTTTGATTTTAATTCTAATAACGTTTTAATTCGCGCCGGTGATCTCGATGATTCTTTTGAAGTTATTTCTTCAATAACGTGTTTATCAAGTGAAGTTATAAAATCCATTGGCAGATGCAAAGAGTGGGTATCTGAAATTGATTTTCAGAAAAAAAATCTCAATTTAGAAGAAAATAGTTTAAGACATGATATTCAATTTATAAAAATTTTTGGTGTTATTGATGAAGACAAACAAGTTCAACTTAATTTTGCTGATTCTGAGATTCCAGATTTAAATGTTGATGCAATTAAAGAAAGTATCACAACTGAATTTATGCTAAACAACATTGTTAAAAAAAATTACATCTATTATTATATGAAACAAAATTTATTTGATAATATGAATTATAATGTAAAATCAGATTTATCTTATGCCAGCGTCTCTATGTTACTTTATTTACCTCTTTTTTATTCGGAAAACCACTTTCATTACGAAAATCGTTTATTTTTAGATGCCTATGAAAGCAATAAGAATCCTTATTTTGTTTTAAGATCGAAGTATTCAAATTCAAGTGGAGTAAAGTCATTAACAATTAAAATGGAAAAATAAATGAGCCTATTTTTTTCTTTATTTTTTATATCTTTTACCTCTTATAATGTTTTTGCTAAAATTGATTCGCTTTCTAATTCCCCTGAAGAATCTACTTTTTTAAGTGCTGAATCATTACAAATAGAAAACAATACCCCCAATCAGAAAACTATTTTATTTGGCCATAACCTTTCTGCCACAACACAAACATTGAAAAAAAACACTTGGTCGATTGGTAATTATGTCTTAGTTTATGGAATAACAGATAATTTAACATTAGCAACAAGTCCTTGGATGCTTAATAGCTATAATATGTATTCCGCTGTTTTACGTTACCGAAAGCCTCTGTCTGAAAATAAGGATTTCGGGGTGCAAATTTCTTATTTTAAAACAGAGCAAATCTTATCAGATTTCTATCAAATGGAGGCTTTATCTCTATCTGGAATATACCACTATAAATTTAATTTTTTATTTTCCACTTATTTAAATTTCAATTATATGTATTTTTGGGATGAGACTGCTCCGTTTTCTCTTAGGCCTGAACCTTATAATGATCAAGCTTGGCAATACTCTGTCAGTTTATTAAATGAAGTTAAACTTTATAAAAAATTTGGAACCCTTTTTGAATTTGGAATTTTAGGTCTAAATGCCGGTAAAAGTCGTGCTCATTTAGGAGTTTCTTTTCATTACCGTGGTGAACAATGGCTCTTTCAGTTAGGATCTTCTTTTTCCGCTATACCTATTGGAATTGAAAAAGCTTATACTCAAAAACAAGCAAAAGCCTTATCAGAAGACCCCTCAGGAGACCAATTTATGGTTCACCCTGAAATCCAAATTCAATATTTTTTCTAATCTCAACAGCACCCCCTATTGCTCTTAAAAAACAACTTTAACAATTGTGTTGACGATCTCACTAAAACACTGATAACTCTTCAATTCTCTATAATGAAAAAGGCCAGCGAAGTAATTGGCCTTTTTAACAACAGCCACTCTATAATTTTTTTGGAGTTTTTTTGACGTTAAATGAGATGGTTTTATTTTTTGATCGTTTGGCACCTTCTTGGGATAAAATTTTAAAAGAAGTGGATTATCGTGTGGCTGAGCGCGTTCTTGCTCGATCCGGCTGTTCTTCTCGTGATTTTGTTTTAGATGTTGGCTCGGGAACAGGTCTTTTAATTTCTGCCTTTGCTAAAAAACAAATTTCTAACACTGTTTCAATTGATATTTCGCCTGAGATGATTCGTGTTTTAAAAAATAAATTTCCGGATCGTAAAGCTCTTTGTGGTGATTTTCTTCATATGGAGACACCAACGAAGCTTTTTGATAAAATTTTTATTTATAATGCTTTTCCACATTTTCAGGATTCAAGTCTTGTTTTTAAAAAAAGCAATAGTTTGCTCTGCCCGAAAGGGACTCTTGTTATTGCTCATTCTCTCAATCGCAATGAATTGAATGCCGTTCATGCACGTGCAGGTGCCGAAGTTGAAAAGGATGTTTTAATTTCAAATGAAGCATTTTTAAACTTGTATCAAAAAAACGGATTCGATTCAATTGAAGTTGAAGATGCTGATTATTTTTATTCCTGTGGCCTTAAGATCGATTAATAAAATAGATCTACAAATGTATTGCTAATTCCATGATATTCGTTATACTTTCTATCTAAATAGTGCTTGTTGCGAAATAGATTTAATGGAAATGTGCCATTAGTTTTACTTATATCGAGGCGTGACGACGAACGGCTAACAAGAGGTGCTAACCGGAGGAGGAATAACGAAGAGATAAGTAAAACTAATGGTGCAGATCCGTTGAAGCTATTTCGCAACAGGCACTAAATATATTAACTTCGAATTATTACAAAGTTGGACATAAACAATGAACGATATTCAAATTATATACGGTGATACCAAATATATTGAGAGTTTTCACAAGGCTCTTAGTTATGTCGCCAATGAAAGAATCTACATTGAGATGATTGAATCCCCTCCAATAGACAAGGTAAAGGAATTTCAAGAAAGTATAATCAGCAGTGGAGGCCCAGTGTCCTACGCTTTGAAAGGCGATGAGGTCATTGGTTGGTGTGACGTGTTCCCTAAAGGTAATCCAAGACAGAGTCACCGTGGCTGTTGAAAACAGCCACTATTTACTCACGGAGTTTTCTTTTTTAAATTTTTTTTTACATTATGTACAGTTTTACTTTTTTTATTTCTAATGTCTAAGAAAATTTCATCTAGTCTTTTAATATAAGATTGTTGCGTTTTACCGTAGCGTTGCTGCATAAGACCCTCAATAACTTTTATATCCCCTTTGTTTTTATCAAGCTCATCATTGGTAAATTTACCCCACGTCTTTTGGATTCCCCCTTTGATTTCGAGCCATTTGCCTTTGATTGTGTTTTCATTTAAGATCATTTTATTTTCCTTTGTTGGTAGTTACTAATCTTTTGTCAAAAGAATGATATTACATATAGCGTGATTCATAAAGCGGACTTCGTCCGCAGCCTACAGATTTCAGTCTTCAGTTCTCAGC
>CAYMLA010000349.1:0-3345 GCA_964390785.1 uncultured Bdellovibrionales bacterium
CAATAAGAAGAAGAACAAGGTCTGACTTCTTAATTGATTTTTGAGCTTTAACAACAGAAAGTCGTTCAACCTCAGTTGAACGCTTAACAGGTCTTCTTATCCCTGCCGTATCAACCAAAATAAAGGACTCACCATTGACTTCAATAGGGAGATCAATTGAATCCGTTGTCGTCCCAGCCACTTTAGATACAATCACTCTGTTTTTTCCTAAAATCTGATTGCATAAAGAACTTTTACCAACATTTGGCTTTCCAACAATAGCCAAACGACAAGTCGATGACTCTTCTGGCTCAACATATTCGGGCAAATGACCATTAAGCCACTCAAGAATATCACTTACCCCACGACGCTGTTCAAAGGAAGCAGCAACCATTTGACAACCCAACTGATAAAAGTCAGATAAAACCAAATCTTCATCTGAAACTCGATCGGCCTTATTGACGATAACCAAAAACGGTTTTCC
Organism: uncultured Bdellovibrionales bacterium; assembly: GCA_964390785.1. GTDB lineage: Bacteria > Bdellovibrionota > Bdellovibrionia > Bdellovibrionales > CAYMLA01 > CAYMLA01. The sequence continues at coordinate 464 of CAYMLA010000349.1, forward strand.
ACTTTGTTGCGCCAGTTGAACAACTTCACTATCTTCAGGACATAACCCCGCTTTGGCATCACAAACAACCAACAAAATATCAATTGTTTCAATTAAATCAAAAACTTGGTCTTTAATGAGTTTTGAAAATTGGTCATCTAAATCAGTCAATCCTCCTGTATCAATGAGATCAAAAGATTTTCCCCACAATTCAACACTTTCGTACTGAATATCTCGAGTCACACCTGGTGTGTTTTTAACTAATGCTTTTCTTGACCCAATCAAAACATTAAACAAGGTTGATTTTCCAACATTAGGTCGTCCGATAATAGCGACACATGAAGAATTAAGATTCTGTGACATAACCAAAATCCTCCATCAACCTTTTATTTTTCACCCAATTTTTTCGAACAACAACCTCAAGTTTCAAAAATACTTTTTTTCCTAAAAGCTCTTCAATCTCTATTCGTGAACGAGTTCCAATCTCCTTTAAAACAGAACCCGCATGACCTATCACCATTGGCTTATAATTTTCTTTTGAAACAACAATATCAGAAAAAATATCCACTCTATTTTTTTGAGATTCATCAAACTTTCTAATTCGAATAGCAAGTTGATAAGGCAACTCTTGGTGGAGAAGTTCAAAACAATATTTTCGAATGATTTCAGCAGAAAGCGAACGAATCGTTTCTGTTGTGTACAACTCTGGATCATAAAGAGGAGCTGGACTCTCTGGTAATAAATCAAAAAGACATGGCAAGACAAGTTTCTCTATTTTTAAACTTTCCTCTTTAAGTGCAGAAATCTCAAAAATTTGAACTTGAAAATCTGACAACTTCAATTTCAACAAAGGAAGGCGTCTGCCTTTTTCAGGCAAATCAATTTTGTTTACAACAACAATCCAAGGTTTTTTTGAATTGTTCGCCAAATCAATCACTCGATCAAGATTTTCTAATCGGGGTTCATCTAAATTCAACAAAACAAGAAGAACATCCGAATTTAAAATAACATCTGTATACTCAGCTTGTAAAAAATCATTAAGACCTCGATGAGCTTTAATCACCCCAGGACTATCAACAAATACAATTTGCCCCTCATCCTTAGTGATGAGTCCACAAACTCTCTTTCTTGTCGTTTGAGGTTTATCAGTAACAATTGAAATTTTTTCATTTACAATTTTATTTAAAAACGTACTTTTTCCTGCATTTGGTAAACCTATTATACCAACAAAACCAGCTTTATAATTTTTATTCATCTGTATTCCCTTCAGCTTCAATTTCAATAAATTCTTTTTCCAATTGATCTAATGCAATTTTAGCAGCCGCTTGCTCTGCTTCTTTTTTACTTAATCCAGATCCTTCTGCAATTGTTTTATCATCGATCTTAGTTCTAACAAAAAATGTTCTCTCATGAGGAGGACCAATTTGATCAAAAACAACATAAGTCGGAGTCAAATGGTAATGTTTTTGAGCTAACTCTTGATATCTTGTTTTATAATCACTTTCATAGTCTTGTTCTGTGAATGAAAACCAATTGTTTTTAAACAAACGATCAACAAAATAATAAGCTTTATGATACCCCCCATCTCGATAAACAGCACCTATTAAGGCTTCAAGTAAAGAAGATTGCAATCGTCTATTTTCATGTCCTTTTGAATTTTTTTCTCCTCGCCCCATTCTTAAATAAGTTTCAATCTTTAACTCTCGTACAATTTCAGAAAGTGTAAACTCATTAACTAGACTCGCTCTTTTTTTTGACAACTTCCCCTCATCATCATTCGGGAATCGCATCATTAACATATCTCCAATGACCAAATCTAAAACAGCATCCCCTAAAAATTCTAATAGTTCATTATCAAAATTTTCATGAAAAGAAAATTCTGTTTGATAACTTTTATGAGTACAAGCTTGAAGACATAACTCTTTAAATGTAAAAGAATACCCTATTTGATCTTCTAACTCTTTAACATTCATAACTTACCCATCTCCCTATTAACTTAAACTGATTATCACTAGTGAAGGACTTTAAACCAATTACTTCAACTTCATGAAATTCAGATAATGGTCTTAATTTTTTATTTTCTTTCTCTGAAGGCAAAAAAATAGTCCAATAATCATCACTTAAGACTTGAGAAAAAGTATTTTTATCTTTAAGCAAAACCACCTTCTTTTTTTGTCCAATTTGATTTTTTTGTGAATCCAAATAACGCTTTAAACTTAACTCTCTCAGTTGTTTTGCCCGTTGTTTTCTCAAATGTTCAGGAACAGCATTATTAAACGTAATGGCTTTTGTCCCTTGCCTTTCACTGTAAGGAAAAACATGAGCTTGATTCCACGGAAGTTCATTCAAACGCTTGTAAGTTTCTTCAAAATCAGATTCTGTTTCTCCAGGAAAGCCAACAATAACATCCATCCCCACAAAAGCATAAGGAAACGTCTTATGAATGAGCAATAAAGAACTTTCGACATCAGACGCTGTGTACTTTCTTTTCATTTGTTTTAAAACTTTTGAATGAGCCGATTGAATGCTCATATGAAAATGAGGGCAAATTCTATCGTCTTTAAACAAATCAAGAAGACTCGAAGTCAATTCTAATGGCTCTAAACTTGTCAAACGAAACCGACAACCACTCGTGTTTTTCAATAAATATTCAATAAGAAATTCTAAATTAAAATCTTTACCATCACATTTGGAATGATAATCTCCAATATGCACACCGGTTAAAACAAACTCTTTGATTCCTTGAGTGGACAGTTCATTCACGCGACAAACAATATCAGAAACCGAAAGACTTCGACTTAATCCTCGCGCATAAGGAATAACACAGTAAGAACAAAAACTATTGCACCCATCTTGAATTTTTAAAAATGATCTTGAGTGATTGTGTTCAACGCCACCACCAA
>CAYMLA010000350.1:0-3343 GCA_964390785.1 uncultured Bdellovibrionales bacterium
ACTCAAAATCCTGCATACTATTTTAAATTTTCGTACTAACCCCTTTCGTACTCATACCACGAAAGGGGCTTTCCCACTGGGAAAAGGTTTGTATTTTTAAATCAAAAATTATCAACAAGACCAAATGTGTCTCATAATTATGGTGTAATTATTTTAAAACAAGGGAGGAAAAATGAAAACGTGGAACGAAAGTTTATTATTTCAAAAGTTTTGTGAAAAAGAAAGAAACAATAGTGCACATTATGATGAAGACATTATGGCGCTGAATGAAGCAAAACTAAGAGGGATTTGTCTGGTTGATTCAACTGAAGATTTATTGATAAGAGTGCAAAAACTTAAAAATGAACAAAAATTTGATAAAGCAATTGAGCTGATAAAGCGAACTTGGCGTTCTGGTATTGATGATCCTGAAATTCATAGTTTGTGCAATGGAGAGCTGGAATGCATTCATGCGGACATTTGTAATTTAGCAGTAGATGATCCTAAGAATGAGCAAATTGGAATATGTTTTGATTTGATGGTTGATCTTGGTATTGTGGGCATTCAGTTAATGTATCTTGCTGCAATATATTTTTTTGAAACGGGGCAAATAAAACGAGCAAAAGAGCTTATTTGTCAATTTTGTAAAGCTTGGCCAAATTATAAAAATATTTCAGAATTGGCAGATGAAATTGAAATAAAATTAAAGGAGGAATTAGTATGAAATTAACAAATGAAAAATTAAAATACTATTTAAATTTAAGAAAAGCTTATAAGAGGTCAGAAAATGTTTGGGACAAAATGCGAAACAATAAAATGATATTGCCGCGTAAATTTTTTGATGATCTCATTAATGAGAATGAAGAAATAAATTTACAAAATAGATCAATATGGTTTTATCGTGCGATTTCACTTGATTATACTGGTGAACATTTTGATGCATTGGAAATTTTTCTTAAATTAGTAGAACTCTATCCTAATAAAATTAGCTATACAAAATCTGTAGAAATTTGTTGTTCTCAAATAGAGAAAATGGCATTTGAAATTTTTTCTCGTGATTCAAAAAGTAGTATGTTAATAAAAATTAGAAATATTTTATTTGAAGTTACTTATGTTCCGTATTGGCTTAATCGTGCATGGGCTGAAATTTTAATTCAAGAGGGCAAAGCTCAAGAGGCAAAAGATTATTTTTTGAACTTGATGGAATTATCTCCGAGTGATAACGTCTATTTAAGAGGAAATATGGATCTCGCAATATTGTGTGAGGATAAAGAGTGGGCTGAACGTGTTTCAAATTTAGTACAAAAAACGATTGAAAAACATCCTTATAGGCTTGATCTTTATGATTTTTTACTGATTGAATAGAGTTTTTAACTGTGATTATTTCTGAAATGCACAGTAGATTTTGTTTTCTATTTTGAAATAACATAAAATGCAGCATTACAAATTAAGACGAATTTTCTTTCTGACATGGAGTTGTGTCAATTCTGTTTGATTGTGGCTTTACCTGTTTTGGCTCTGTTATGCAGCTTTTTTGATGGAAGTTGGTTTTTGATATTGTTGCATCAATTTAGATGCAACATCATAAACGCCCTTTTTAAGGCTTTCTGGTTTAACAACATAAGCGTTATCGCCAAGACTTAACACCCAGCGAATAAATTCAGCGTTGATCTTTACGTGAAATTTCAACTTAATTCCTGTCTTTGTATTAATGACTTGTTGAGAATTATGCCATCTTCTTTCTGAAACAAAAGCAGCAATCGCTCCACTTACATCAATCTCTACATCCTCTGGCTCTCCAGAGTTGAAGACACCAAATGCGTCTTTAAACAAAACATCTGGATTAATTCCCTCTTTTTCATAAATAGAATTAGTGTCCATTTCTATTTCACGAATACGCGCTAAAGAATAAGTACGAAATTCATTTTTATTTAAATCTTTTCCAATCAAATAGACTCCACCATTTGCAAAATACAAACACTCTGGGCCAACATAACGCTCATAATAGGTTCCTGCTTTTAAACCGGCTTCTGATCGATAGTTTATTTTAAGAGGATGGCCTTCAGCGAGCGCATTATAGGATGTGTCAATAATTATAGGTGGTATTGATGTGTGCCAAGTGCACTGAGGACGAAAAGAAAAATTCTCTATAAACTCTTTGAATGCATCACATTTTGGCCCTAAAATTTTTTCTATCTTTTCAAAAAAACTATTTATGTTTTGATAAAAGGGACTTCCTTTTAAATGGTCTAATGAATTTCGCATTACAAAAAGAGCAAGAATTTCATTATAACTAAAACTCACATTTTGATTTAGTTGAACAAACCGATCAATTTTCCATTTTATAGTTTTACCTTTAATTTTCGTTTTAAAGGGGATTCCGAGTAAATCTAATGCCTCTACATCACGTTGAACTGTTTTTTTAGTGACGCAAAAATTTAGAGCATTAAGTTTAGTATGAATATCTGAAATTTTTAAATACTGGTTTGTCGTTTCAAAAATATGTAAAACTTTTAATATTCTTATTGTTGAGTCATTTCTTCCCATAACATCTCTCTATCGGTTATTAGTTTCATGGACTTAACAACCATTTTATTGATTAACTAGTGACTATTGAAAAACAAACACCAGTTATCTTATTTGTAAGTCTTCACAACGGTGAAGTAATTATATTTTTGACGATCAAATTAGAGCATTTCCCATATTAGTCCTTAGACTAGTTTGTTTAATTTTATCTTAAATTAATTTTCTTATTTTAATAACTTTTCCTTATGGACTTTTTTAAAGTGATTTTTGCATTTCATAACTTTTCCCATTCCACACCAAATAAGCTTCTCCATAAGAAGATCCTACACGATCAAAATTTATTCCATGAACTAATACTTTGATTGTGGGGCAATTTTTTTTGTCATGAAGTCCTAAATAATCGATAATAGAATCTTCAAAATAAATTTCTAGACCATTTTTTGCTTGTGAAAAAATCAAGGTCGTATATCCTGAGCTACCACCAAGAAATAAATCCGAAACATCTGATTCGCTGACGGTCGAGTCGTTAGAAGTAGATTCAATTGATGACGTTATTGGTTGAGTTAAATATATTTTTTTGCCGTAACAATTTTTAGAAATTTCATGAAATTTCGGAGCTTTAATTATTTTTACTTTAACTGCCTTTTGTGTAAATTCTAAGTAACTTTGCTCCCAATACTTTGCTAAAGATTCATCAAGCGTATCTTTTTTGCAAGAAGACAAACAAGTGGTAATTAATAAAAGTGTTAACCAATTAAAAATAATTTTTTTTCGATTCATCGTTTTTCCTCCAATTCTGTGTTTTTTTTTACTTGTGAGTAAAAAAAAAACACAGAAT
>CAYMLA010000351.1:0-3338 GCA_964390785.1 uncultured Bdellovibrionales bacterium
ATCACTAAACAAGCACTATTTAATTGAAATTAGAGATTACGTACCAAAAGAGAATTATTTATTTTATCGTGACCTTTGTAACGAATAAAGCCACATAAAATAACCATAGTTAGTGATAATAAGTTATTCCAATCAAAAACAGAGTATCATGAAACGTGCTTGTTCCAATAATTCGATCATCACCAACACGTGGAGGAGTTCCTTCCACAAAATAAATTTTTTCTTGCTTTGACCATTGATTTTTTAAGTCAACACGAATAGCAAATTTTTCATGAATAAAATAATGTTGTGAAATATCAAAATTAATATGCGGTGTTGATTCTAAACGTTTTTCATCCTCTTGATTTTCTTGATTGAAATGACTCATCCCCATTCCAAGTCCAAAAGACATATCAAAATAAAGAATTTTTGTTCCCATGAAACTAAGCTTTGCATAAAAAGGGACGTAAATTAAAGAAAGACCTGATGCTTTATCAATCTTATTATGATCAGGAGCTGTTCCTTTATCCTTAATAAAGGCATTAGTAGCGGAAGAATTCCTAGACTGAGCATTTATATGACTAAATTCAAGTCCAAAATTTTCTGTAAAATAATAGTTAAAATTAACACCTAATAAATTTGAATCCGTATAGGCATCATTCACTAAAAGTCCTCCCATTAGGGAAGCCGCAAATCGGCCTTCTTTAGAAAAGCGTCGATTTTGCACAACCTGATAGTCTGAATCTTTAGGAGACCAGTATTTTTTTTCAAGATTTCTAATATCTAATTTATCAGAGCTTCTCACCGTTTTCTTTTCTTCTTCTTTAGTGTTGCCTAGTGTTGGCCAACAAAAAATAAGAATAAACAAAATCAATGCCGAAAAACTATTTTTGTTATACAAGGATGTCATCATGATTAAAGCCTCCTTAATTCATACTTTTAAACAAAAAAGGGTAAGTCACACGCACTTGAGTTCCCCCTTTGGGAGAAGGGAATTTCCAAGCTGAAATTTTTTGTAAAATACAATTTTCAACGCGTTGATTTTTTAATGATGTTGCTCCAATATTTCGAGTTCCTACAAGACCAGTGCCTCCAATGGTAAACTTAACTTCTACTTTTCCAAATAGATCTGGGTTAGCACTGAGTTGTCGTTCATAACAATATAAAATTTCTCCTAATTTTGATCGGATGTATTCAGCTATGACTTCTCGATCAAGTCCACCATAAATTTCACTTTCTTCTTCAAGCAAACCAACGTTGCCAACACCAACGCCATCTGATTTTAAATTTCCACTTCCAAGATATCCTGTATTTCCTCCTCCTTTACCCATTGTGCCTATTCCAAGTTTATTTGTTCCCAAACCACCGAGTGCTTTTCCGTTTGCATTAGCTGAAATAGATCCAATTGAAGCAACTGCTTTTCCCAAATTATTAAAATTGGGTGTTTTACCTGCAGCAGCGACAAGTCTTGACGTTTGACGAGCGCGTTTAGATATTTTTCCAATTAAAGATTGTAAACCCGCTTTTTGTATAGAACCCAAACGACGAGAAGACGAATTTCTTCCTTCTTTCCCTTTTTGTTTTGCAACATTTTTTTTCATTTCAGTCACTTGTTGTTGACGATGTTTTTTCCCAGGTTTAATACGAGTTTGAAACATTTTCAGTTGTTCACGATTTAAGTCTGCTGTTTCATCTTCTGTGTGTTGAGGCATTTGCAAAAAGCTAATGACAAGAGGAAATAAAAAACTAAAAGCCAAAGCAATTAAATAGGGACGTTTATTTTGTTTTAGACTTGGATCTGGAGCAATGCCACTGAATCGATCACCAGATTCAACTCAAATTTTTCTATGTTGAATGAAATAAGGCCCGATGGTGTAGTTATCCCAATTCATGGATTCTGTCGGATAAACATAACGATCTTTTAGATAGGGGAACTTAAATGGTTTTTTGGATGTCCAAACATGTGTTTCAATGATTTTATTATTGCATCGAACAACAATCTGTTGCATGGACTTTGTGTGTGTAGCATTTTTTGGAGTGTTGTTTTCTAACTGATCAAATAAATCCCTCGGTTGACCAACAGGTAGAATGTGAAGTTCAGTTTCTCCATATTGAATGGTTAACTTTGTTTCAATTTTGGTTTCTTTTTTTATATTTTCTTTATTTTGAAAATCAATGTATTTCCAAGATTTTCCGTTATATTCAATACAACCAGCAATTCCGTTCCATGAAAAGTCGAGTATTTTTAATTCCGCTCCAGGGGATGATCCAACACTCCAAAGACTTGTTTCTGGACGCAGCTTCCATCGCTTAATGATTTTTTTATTTTTAATCTGTTGAACAATTAATTTATTTGTCATTTTTTACCTCAAGTAATGTACTGAGTTTAAAATTTTTAAATCAACACGCTCTTTGGTTTCATAAAGGGGAAAAAAATCAATTCCTTTTTTTTGAACAAGAAAAGACCCATCTGGACTTCTGACCTTTCCTTCAATATCGACTTCATTAAAATTAACATCTTGAGTTTTTCTTGCTGTGCGCTTTGCTGCCAAAGGACTAGAAATAAAAGTGAAGATAAGCAAACAAATAAGTAATTTAAACATTATTTTTTCTCCTTATGAGAGGGGAGAGATTTTGTGTTCTTTTTTTCATGAGCAATTTCTCTCGTCGATGGTATGGCTAAATGCTTAGAAATTTTAGGCCAATTTTTTTCAGCTTCTTTTCTTTCTCCCATAAGCCAAAGAATTCTTGCTTTTTGTTGTTGCAGTAATGAAACCTTAGGTGTTTTCTTTAAGCTCAGTTCAACAAGCCATAAGGCTTTTGGAAGATTATCTTCTGCCTCTGCAGCGAGACTTAAATAAAAAGGTCCCCAGGGAGATATTGGGAAATTCTGACTCAACGACCCAGCCAGTTGTTTTGTCATCGACCAATTAGACTCTTCTACGCAACGATTAGCAATTGAAACAAGTAATTTCCAATTTTTTTTCTCATCACTAGAATAACATTTTTGGCTCTTGAATTTTAAATCAGCCAGCGAAACGTCTTGAAGTCCATCAACATATTGTGCAGAATCATTCTTGATTGTTTTTGTTGATTGGCTTGCGCATCCACCTATTAGAAAAGAAAATAGAAACAATACAAAGCCTAGTTTTTTAAGATCAGTGAGAGGTCTAATAAAAATGTTGTTTCTTTCAATTGATTGCATAATCATCCTTTATATAAAAATCAAAAAAGTTTTTTTATTTTTTTAGAAAAAATGAGATTACATACAGATAGAGCATACGCTTTGTTCTTTCTTTTATTTTACTTCAAAGAAAATGAAAAAAAATCAGCTCTATCATTTTTTTAAAATCAGTGGC
>CAYMLA010000352.1:0-3336 GCA_964390785.1 uncultured Bdellovibrionales bacterium
AACAAAGAAAATTTTTTATAAACTCTAAAAACAACTGAAATCATTAAGAATTAAGGGTTTCAGTCAAATGGTTCCAAATTAAGACCCCATTTGTAACGGTTTCCAATTATTCTTCATCTACTCGAAAGAAACGACAGTAAAACTGGCACAAAAACTGCTATAGAAATAAAACATACCCCGTGAGTCGTGTTGAGAGAACTCCCCCCCCTTTGTTTTCGCAGCACGACCACGATTTTTATTATTCTTCAAAATTTGAATTCAACCAAAACCCCGTACAATTACATATAAGATGACGATCTCCATAAGCATTATCAATTCTTGAAACGGGTGCCCAGTATTTTCTTTGTTTTAACCCAAGCATTGGAAAAGCAGCTTCCTCTCGACTATATGCGTTTTCCCATTCGTCGCATACCATATCAAATAAACAATGGGGCGATCTTTTCAGAGGATTATTTTCTTTATCCCACTGACCATTTTCGATTTTTGCAATTTCTTTTCTAATAGAAATCATTGCCTGACAAAAACGATCAATTTCAAACTTAGATTCACTCTCAGTCGGTTCAACCATAAGAGTTCCAGGTACGGGAAACGACATCGTTGGCGCATGAAATCCATAATCAATAAGTCTTTTTGCAATGTCATCAACTGAAATATCAGCACTCTCTTTAAACAATCGAGTGTCTAAGATACACTCGTGAGCAACAAACCCCTCACTTCCTTTATATAACACTGGAAAATAAGGATCTAATTTAGCAGCAATATAATTTGCATTTAAAATAGCAACTTCAGTTGCTTGTTTCAACCCCTCAGCTCCCATTAACGAAATATAAGCCCATGATATTGGCAATATTCCAGCGCTCCCCCATGGTGCTGACGCAACAGCAGGAACACATTTTGAAAATTGCTCACCCTTTAAAACAAAATGTCCCGGCAAAAATGGTGATAAATGAGATTTAACAGCAATCGGGCCAATTCCTGGACCTCCACCACCATGAGGAATAGCAAATGTTTTATGTAAATTAAGATGACAAACATCTGCGCCTATCTCTCCCGGTTTACACCACCCTAATTGGGCATTTAGATTTGCACCATCCATATAAACTTGCCCACCATAATGATGAATAATGTCACAAATCTCTTTAATCCCCTCTTCAAAAACCCCATGAGTTGAAGGATAAGTAACCATTAAGGCCGCCAACTCATTTTTATGCTCATTGGCCTTATTTTTTAAATCAGAAATATCAATATTTCCCTTTTTATCACAAGCCACAACAACAACTTTCATACCGGCTAATACCGCGCTTGCTGGATTTGTTCCGTGTGCCGATTGAGGAATAAGACAAATCGTTCTTTGTGTTTCATTTTTTTCTAAAAAATACTTTCTAATAGCGAGTAATCCAGAAAACTCGCCTTGAGAACCGGCATTAGGCTGTAATGAAACCGCATCAAGACCTGTAATTTCTGCTAACCAAGAATTTAAATCGTTTATCAATTCGATATAGCCTTGAGCCTGATCCATGGGAACAAAAGGATGAATTTGACTAAACTCAGGCCATGAAATAGGTAACAGCTCAGCCGTTGCATTAAGTTTCATTGTACAAGAACCCAATGGAATCATTGCATGAGCTAAAGAAAGGTCTTTTTCTTGTAAAGACTGAATGTATCTTAATAATTCTGTTTCAGAATGAAATTGATTAAAAACCTCTTGCTCTAAAAAAGAAGATGTCCTCATTAACTCAGCTGAAAATCCCTCTTCGAGACAACTATTCAACTGATCCCAATATGTTTGAGACATCATTTTTCCAGTAAAAACATAAAACACATCAACAAGATCTTCAATTCTAACTGTTTCATCAAATGAAAAACCGATCTTTCCGTCTTCAAAATATCTTAAATTAATTTCTTTTTCTTGCGATCTCATTTTAATCTTAGTAATTGTTTTTTCTGTATCATTACTCGAAAAGCCAAAAGAACTCTCACAAAAAGTAATTGTATTAAAAAACTGATTTGTAGAAACAGAAAGCCCTTCCTTGACTAATGCAGATTTCAAAAGATTTGTTAAATGATGCACTCGACAAGCGATCGACTGAATTCCTTTAGGACCATGATAAACAGCATAAAAACCTGACATAATAGCCAACAAGGATTGAGCTGTACAAATATTTGAAGTCGCTTTTTCACGTCTAATGTGTTGTTCTCGTGTTTGCAAAGCTAATCTTAACGCTTTTCTCCCATATCTATCTTTACTCACTCCTACCAAACGACCAGGCATTTGTCTTTTAAAACGATCACGTGTAGAAAAGAAACCCGCATGAGGCCCACCAAATCCTAAAGGCACTCCAAAACACTGTGAATTGCCGACAACAACATCTGCTCCCATTTCTCCAGGACATTTTACTAAAGCTAAACTTAAAAGATCAGATGAAACAATGGCTAATGAACCATTCTGATGAACTTTGCCAATGGATTCTGTCAAATCATAAACAGTTCCAAAAGTATCTGGATTTGTCCATAAAACCCCAAACACAGAAGAATCAAGCTTTGGTTCATGTTCGAATTCTTCAAGCTTTATTCCAAGAGAAAAAGATCGAGATCTCAAAACATCAATGACTTGAGGATGACAATTTTTAGAATAAGCAAACGTCGCTTTGTCTTTATTTTTACAAACTCCAAAAGCCATTAACATAGCTTCTGCTGCTGCAGTCCCTTCATCTAATAACGAAGCGTTAGCAATTTCCATTCCAGTCAATTCAGTAATCATTGTCTGAAAATTTAACAAAGCTTCAAGACGACCTTGAGAAATTTCTGGTTGATAGGGAGTATAAGAAGTGTACCATACAGGATCTTCTAAAACATTTCGTAAAATGACTGCCGGCGTATGAGTGTTTAAATATCCCATTCCAATATACGAACGAAAAACTTTGTTTTTTACTGCAATTTCTTTTAAACGCTTAACAACACTTGATTCTAAATCAGCAAGAGGAAGGCTCATCAATTTATTTGATTGAATTGATTGAGGTATAACTTGATGAATAAAATCTTTCATGGAATCAAATCCCAACTCTTTTAGCATTTGGACTTGATCTGTTTTACTCGGACCAATATGTCTATCAACAAAATCATTTGATAAACTCAAATCAGCTATAGCTTTGAATTTAAAACTCATCTTACTCTCCAGTTTTTTCATTTTAACTTAAGCGTTTTTGACTGCCACTTTTCTTATTTCACAACAGCCACTAATTAAAAATAGTAGCCGCTAAAAAGTTGGCTATTTTGCAGCTTGCCTAGTGGCTGCTGCAAAATAGTCAAATTTGAGGCGCGCGAGCTCAAATCGAA
>CAYMLA010000353.1:0-3317 GCA_964390785.1 uncultured Bdellovibrionales bacterium
GATAAATGCGTCTTCCCTATGAAAATGGCGCTCAAAACGAAATGGTTGCAGTTTATTGCTTGCAATCTTTCATTGGAGAAAAAATAGAGAACGAATTTGTCTTTTCATTGTAACATATTCATTTTCAATTTCTTTGATTCGATAAATCTTAGATTTCATGCTATTTTTTAGTGTATTGAGTTTTGCATTGCGCGGAGGTTTCATTGTGATTTTTAAAAACTATTTTTTAAAATCTACGGCTTTAATTTTTATTTTAATTGTGTTTTGTGTTGTCGGAAAAACTGAATTATCGATGGGTCAATTGCCAGAAAATGCAAGATTGGCAGGCCAAAAAATGATAGAGGTTTTGGAGAGTTTGTATGATAAAAGTAACCATGAAATTGATTTGGTTTTAGTCGCTCGCGATGGTCAGAATTTAGGACAATTCCAGTGGTTAAAACCAAATTATGAATTAAGTGGTTCTTTAGGCGCAACTTTAAAGCAACCCACTCTATTTGAATGGTTGCGTGGAGAGAATCCATTTTTTAAACAAGCCCCGATGTTTTCTCATGTTGGTATTTGTATTCGTCAACATTTAAAACTGACAGATGAGCCTTGGGCTTTTCGACATTTATTACGTTCTAAAGTCATTGATGGTCAACACACTGGAGTCCTTTATGATCAAACAACGTCACAATTTTTTAATGATGATCCAGAATCTTATCGCTATGCTATTGTTATTCCTTCAAGAGAAATGCAAATAAAAATAAGAGATTTCATTTTTCAAGAAGACAAGATTGATCAAGTTTTTATTCCTTATTACAACAGTTTGGCTTATCCCTTTGTAAATGATCATCATCCAGAAACAATTGACATGAACTCAAATCAATATGTTCTTCATTCTGTTGTTGCAGCATCACTTTCTGAACAAAATCAGAAACGACTAGAAATTGAAAAAGTAAATTTTATTCAAAAACACATTTGGGATCTTGGATTTGTACCCGATCATCTTTGGATTGGTAATGGTTCAAAAATGCAGGGAAGCAGAATAAAACCTTTGCTTTTTAGCTTATCGCGCAGATATGGGTCTGCAAATCTAAACACGATTCCTCAAAGGGATAATCTAAGAGAATATAGGAATACTGTTGTTCCTGTAGTTACCTTTGAATCAATGGTGGACTTTTTTCGCGATAACGATTGGCTTAAAAAAGATCTTGGTGAAGACGCTGTGATCCTTATGAATGACTTCCGCTTTGAATAACAAGACCCGTTGTTTCAGTGCTTCAGAACCTTTTTGATAAAAAATGCAATTTTTAACCACCAAGTAACTTATTGAAGTTGTTAATGGATGAGTTTTTTGTGTATTACAGGAGTAATTGTTCTCTTATTAAGCTGCAGAATCTAAGTTTGCTCGAATGATTCTTGGGTGTCGAGCAGCGATACGCAAAAGTGCCAAAGCTGGTCCATCCGGAATCCGCCTTCCTTGCTCCCAGTTTCTTAAAGTATATACGCTAATTCCCATCGCATTTGCAAACTGAACTTGAGTCAGATCTAAAAATTTCCGTAACTCAGCCACCTCTTTGCCAGAATCAATTCTACCAGCAGCTATTTTCTTTCGTAAACGTCCAGAAATAGCTCGTCTAAAATCATTTTTAGTTAATTCTCTCATTTATTCTTACCTCTCTTAAATTCATTAAATAAGCTAGCCTCAGACTGGGTTGCCTTCCTTGCTGAGATAATTCGAATGATATCAAAATCTCTTTCCACATAGACAACAACTATAATGCCTTTAATAATAGGACCTATTGCAATAAATCGATCTTCATCTTCGGAATGCACTTCATCGTATAACTCTAAGTACTTAGAACGGCCTGTGAAAAGCATTGAAGCTTCAGTAAACGACAACCCATGTTTCCGCAAGTTTCGCTTCTCTTTTTCTAAATCCCAATCAAACTTCATGTCTTATTATATAAGTCATTGGCTTAGTAAGTCAACAGCTTATATGATAGACCAATTCAATTTTCCACTGATAATTCACGGAGAATATCAGCCATTTTTTAAAGGCAGAGCCTCAAATTCTGCAAGCTTTTATCTATTTCACAAGTGGTCAAACTTTTATGAAAGAGGGGTGACCAAACCAAATGAAATTTTACACTGATTCCGTAAAAATAGATTAAAATTTTACAGAATCAATGTAAAATTTAAGGTGGAGGGCAATGTACGACTGACTATTGGATTTATTAGTGGATGAGTTTTTGCGCATTACAGGAAAAAAATCAATAAAAACATTGTTTTTGTAACAATAAAGTGATACATTATAATTACATGTATAAAAGAAGTGTTACTTTACCATCGAATGAATCTTGCTTTTTGTGGGGCCCTCGTCAAACAGGAAAAACGACCCTCTTAAAAAAATTACTTCCTCAGGCTTTTTTTATAGACCTTTTAAAAACTGAAGAATTGTTAAGGTTTACTCAAAATCCCTCTGAACTACGCCAGATCATTAAGGGGCTTAGTGATAGAGAGCGCAACAATCCCATCATTGTCGATGAAGTTCAAAAGGTTCCTATGCTTCTTGATGAAATTCATTGGCTCATTGAAAATTTAAATGTTCATTTCATACTTGCCGGTTCTAGCGCTAGAAAACTAAAAAAGCATTCGGCTAATATGCTAGGAGGTCGAGCTTGGACGAGAGAACTCCG
Source organism: uncultured Bdellovibrionales bacterium (assembly GCA_964390785.1). Classification (GTDB taxonomy): domain Bacteria; phylum Bdellovibrionota; class Bdellovibrionia; order Bdellovibrionales; family CAYMLA01; genus CAYMLA01. The sequence continues at coordinate 2,682 of CAYMLA010000353.1, forward strand.
CGGTCTTACATTTGAAGAAATTGGCAAAGACTTTGATTTGTCAAGAGCACTCAACTATGGATTACTGCCAAAAATTTACTTAAGCAAAAGTCCGATTGAATATTTACGTTCTTACACGACCACCTATTTAAAAGAAGAAATAATGGATGAAGGACTATCAAGAAATTTACCGGCTTTTTCTAATTTTCTAGAACTAGCGGCCATTTGCGATACAGAACCTGTGGCGTACAAAAATTTTGCACAAGACGTTGGGTTATCTGCTCCAACAATAAAATCTTATTATCAAATTTTAGAGGACACTTTGATTGGTCGTTATTTACAGTGTTATCGTAAGCGCCCCAAAAGAAGACTAGCACTTTCTCCAAAATTTTATTTTTTCGATGTTGGAGTCGTTAACTACTTAGCTAAAAGAAAAGAAATCGAACCTCGAACTGACTATTGGGGAAGAGCTTTTGAAAATTGGATTTATAATGAAATTATGTCTTATAAAGCTTACAAAAATCCAGATATGGATTTTCATTTTTGGAAAACGAGCAGCAATATTGAAGTTGATTTTATTCTCGGTGACATGGAGATCGCCATAGAAGTAAAAGGACGTTCAAAAATAAACAATTCTCACCTTAGTGGGCTTCGATC
>CAYMLA010000354.1:0-3313 GCA_964390785.1 uncultured Bdellovibrionales bacterium
AAAGATGCTATTTCTTGGGGACGTTCAGTTAATTTGCCTAAAGATACGATGGAAAGAGCAATAAAAAAGGGAACAGGTGAATTGGGTGCAACTTCATTTGAGGAAGTTGTTTATGAGGGGTATGGTCCTGGGGGAGCGGCTGTTCTTGTTGAGGGATTGACGGATAATCGAACTCGAACTGTTGGGGAAGTTCGATTTATATTTAGCAAAAATGGTGGAAATATGGGGGAATCGGGGTGCGTGTCTTGGATGTTTGAAAAAAAAGGTTTTATTGAAATTCCACTTGATTCAGGATCTGAAGAAGAAATTTTTGATTTGGCAGTCGAATTAGGAGCTGATGAAGTCACGCCTGAAGATGACAGTTATATTATCCTTTGTTCTCCTACAAGTTTAAGTTCTATTCAGGAATCTTTAGAGGGAAAAGGTATTAAGATCAATCAAGCAGAAGTGATTGCAGAGCCATCTAATACTGTTGAGTTAGATAAAGAGAATTCAGAAAAAATGTTGAAATTATTGGATGCTCTTGAAGATAATGATGACGTACAAAAAGTTCACTCTAATGCACAGTTGACTGATTAGTGAGTCGTTATTTATTTAGTTATTGCAAAACGTCCTCTAAATAATAAATAGGAGCTGGTGTAAAACAAGAAAAGTGGCTAGGAGCTGGTATGACTGATTCTCATGATGAAAAAAATAATAAAAATGAAACGATAATAAAATCGCCCAAAAATGACAAGATAGAGTTAATTAAGGATATTAAAGGGGAATCGTTAGTTGATCGATCTCAAATGGGTGTTGTTGAATTGACCCTTGAAGAAGGCACTCAAGTAAAGGCTTATGGAATTGTTTACGGGTTAGAACATTCTATTTCTGGAAAAGGTTATTCTGCTCATTTGATGTTGGATCATTATAATCAAAGAATTAAAGTGCAAGATTATGAAGCATCAAATTTTTTTGAATTTTTGGAAAAAATTGAATGGATAGCAGAGGCAAATGGCTTTGATAAAATTATTTTTATGGCCTTTATAGATGATTGGCAAAGATTTTTATGTCGCGGTTATGTTTTAGAGGCTATTCTCCGCTATTATCATAACGGTGAAGATGCTTTTGTCGTTTCCAAGTTTGGTTCTCAAAATCGATTTACTTCTCATGTTTTTTATAAAGAAGTTAAAATGATTGAAAAGATTTTAAGTAAAGAACCTGATTATTCTGCTTGCGGTCCTCCTAAAGAGTTTGATATTCGATTTGCTTTGAAATCAGATACGGCTGAATTAGTTGAGATGTATAGAAAAATTTTTGATTCTTATCCATCGCCTTTGTTGCATGAAGATTATTTGAGTAGTGTTTTTCAAAAAGAAAATCTTTTTGTTGTCGCAACACAAAACAACAAAGTGGTTGCAGCAGCAAGTGCGGAACTTAACGTAAAAAAACAATCTGCTGAGTTAACGGATTGTGCTACGTTGTCTGAATTTCGAGGCCAAGGATTAATGAGGCATTTGTTAAGTTTATTAGAGTCTCATTTGAAAGATAGAGAATTTATTTGCGCTTATACAATGTCTCGCGCTCGTAGTTTTGGAATGAATAACGCTTTTTATCAATTAAACTATGAATTTAATGGAAGGTTGATTAATAACTGTGATATTTTTGGCGCTTATGAAGATATGAATATTTGGGTTAAAAAATTGGTTGGGTGAGTTGGCTATCATGCTACAGGCTAGTGGCTGTTGCAAAATAGTCAAATTTGAGGCGTGCGAGTTCAAATCGAACGAGTCGTACATCAAGTACGTCGCAGTGAGATTTGAGCGAAGCCAACGAAAAAGTTGGCTGTTTTGCAGCAGCCACTATCTGGTGAGTCTTTTATTAAGTAGTACTAAAAAATAAATAATAGATGCAAATATGATGATTGTTGGCCCTGTTGGGAAATCTAAATAATAACTGAGGAAGATGCCTCCCACATTAAAAATAAGGCAAAAACAAGTTGCAAGTATTATCATTTTAGAAAGTCTATTTGTGAATTGATTAGCGATTGCGGGGGGAATGGTCAGCAATGCAATGATAAGAATGATTCCGACAACATTAATAAGTAAGACTATCGTTAAACCAATGAGAAGAAGAATGAGGAGATTGAAAAAAGATGTATTTACCCCTCGAAGACGAGCAAATTCTTCATCAAAACAGGTGGCTAAAATTTTGTTGTAAAAAAATACTAGAGTGGCAACAATCACAAAATCAAGAGCTAAAACAAGAAAAAAATCTTGCTCACTGACAAGAATAATGTTTCCAAAAAGGTATCCCATGGGATCAATGTATCCGGGTGTTTGTGAAATAAAAACAAGACCAATTGCCATTCCTGTTGCCCAAAGTGCTCCAATGAGGGTGTCTTCACGTTCGGTTGTGTAAAATTTAATAAAACCAATGAAAAATGCCGCAATGAGTGCGGAAAAGAGCGCACCAATAAGGGGAGAGAACCATTTAATTTGCCAAACAGTGTTGAAATAAAGGGCGGCACCAATGCCACCAAGAATACAGTGAGATAATGCGCCAGCAATGGAGGCAATTCTATTTGTAACAACAAGAGAACCAACCGCGCCGAAGGCAACACTTGAAATTACTCCAATCAATAAAGAATAAAAAAGAAAAGACATATGAGGTTCATTTAATGAGCTTAATAGTTCAATCATTGTTTTTTCCGTGGAGATTCATGAGAAATAAATTTAATGTTTTTAAACCAAAATTCACTGGTTGGTGATTGGGGATCAAATGTTTTTGTGTCGTGAATTTTTACGTCTTGATTTATGCAAATAACTTTTTCGATTTGATGAGAAACAGTATAATACTCATGAGAAACCATGATGATGGTCATGGTTTGGTTGAGTTGAGTTAGTTGATCCATCAGTTTTTGTGATGTGTTATTGTCAACGTTAGCTGTCGGTTCATCGAGAATTATTAACAAAGGATCACAAGTTAGAGCTCTTGCTATTAATACTCTTTGTCTTTCTCCTCCAGAGAGCTGATTGAGGCTTCTATTTTTTAAATGTGAGATATCCATTTTTTCCATAGCTTGTTGAGCCAACTGGTGATCTTTTGTGGTATAAAATCCACTGAATTGATGTCCAAGGCATCCCATTTTAACAATATCATAAACCGATACAGGAAATTGCCAGTCCAATTGTATGTGTTGAGGAACATAAGCAATTTTGTGAGGGTTTTTTCCTGGCTGATTCCCTAAGACTGTAATTTGACCGCTTTTAGGTTTAAGCAATCCAAGAATTAGTTTAAGAAGAGTTGTTTTTCCACTTCCATTAGGTCCGAC
>CAYMLA010000355.1:0-1332 GCA_964390785.1 uncultured Bdellovibrionales bacterium
ATAAAGTGCGTCGCAGTGAGATTTGAGCGAAGCCAACGAAGAAGTTGGCTGTTTTGCAACAGCCACTATTTACACCAAAGCCTTGACCTGTAAGACAATTGATAAGAGCATCAATCCAAACATAGATGACTTGATTTTTATCTTGAGGAAGAGGAATGCCCCACGCCTTTGAACGCTCACGATTTCGGCTGATACTAATATCTGTTAAACCTTGTCGTATAAATGAAAGGACCTCTTTTTTTCTAAATCTTGGCTGAATGAATATCTGGTCTGATTCAATTAGATTTTCTAATTTCTCTTGATATCGACTCAGTTTAAAAAAGTAATTTTCTTCCTGAACAAATTCAGGGCTGGTTTGATGATCCGGACAAAGCCCATTGATTAGTTCTTCTTCTTTATAGAAGTCTTCACAACCATAGCAATATAGACCTGAGTATTTTTGTTTATAAAAATCGTCTGGATTAATTTTCTTCCAAAATTCATAAACTCCTTTTTTGTGATTTTCACTTGATGTGCGAACAAAAGTGTCATAGTTAACTTGAAGTTTATCGCATAGATTAAGAAAAAGTGTGGCGTACTGATCAACAAATTGTTTTGTCGGAATTCCAAATTTTTGAGCTGAATAGACATTTTTAATAGCATTATCATCAGTTCCAGTTTGAAAAACAACATTGTTTCCAGTCAATTTATACAGTCTTGCTAGCGCATCGGCTTGAATAAATTCAAAAGCATGACCTATATGAGGGTTTCCATTTACATAAGGAATAGTCGTCGTAATAAAATAATTTATTGAAGTCATCTCTAGTCTCCCAATTTAAAATTTGAATTGTACAAAGAAAAAAAGAAAGGGGAAAAACTAGAGCATCAATCTTTGTCTGGTCTTCGGAAAAAGATCACTAAGCTCAATAAAAGCTTTTACTTTTTTTCTATCCAAAAACCAAAGTGACATTATTTCTCCTGCTCTTAACAGTAATTTAAAACATAAACCTGAGTGGCCGCTGCAAAACAGCCACTACTTATCTTAAGTTTGCGCCAGCTTCTAAACAATTACAAATTAATTTATTTTATTTCATTTAGAAGTTATTGTAATCATCGCGTGGACTTCACTTCGTTCCGTCCGCAGCGTACAGTCTTCAGTTATCAGCCTCTTTCTTTTAAAACTTTAAAGTTTTTCTTCTTCAACGAAAACTGTGTATAAAAGCTTTTGTTCAATTTGTGCTAAAATTAAAGTTGTGATTATAATTTTGGTGCTCTTCTCGGTTTTCTAAAAAATGGTGGGCACGAGGTGATTTCCTGGCCTCAATGACTCTCACAACTCAAAAAACTCTCACG
>CAYMLA010000355.1:1342-3297 GCA_964390785.1 uncultured Bdellovibrionales bacterium
AGTGATTGTTGCGAAACAAGAACAGTTGTTATTTCGCACCAGCCACTATTTAAGTCCACCACGATGCCATTATTGAGATGATAAAGAACATTAAAAGTACTGTATTGGTTAGCAGGCTGGAGCTATCCGATACAGGGAAAGAAACAGTTAAAAGTTGAAAAACTCCGATGACAATTCCAACTGACAATGAAGGGATTGCAGTCCCTTTTTAATCGCAATGTCTCTGCTTTCAATGAGGGTCTCAATTTCCCTTGTATGAAAATTGTCATTCTCAATGTCATCAAGACAAGATTTAAAAGAAGGAGATAAAAATCGTTTTTTTATAACGGGGGGATGAAAGTTAAAAATCTCAGTGTCTCTATACTTTAAAGGTTGCATCATGTAATCAGAAATCCGAACTTCATCGTGCTCTGGTGGGCTAATCTCAATATCAGGAACGATGCCAATTCCATTTACGGGAATTCCTCCAGGAAGAAAGTACTGATCAATAGTCTGCCTCTTTAAAATTGTTACGTCATTGAACTCAGCGTAACCTGTCTTTATTTGGCCAGTACCTTTTCCATGGGTTCTTCTTCCAATTATTGGCGCTCGATTATAGTACTGAATAATTCCGCTGAAGAGCTCTGCTCCACTTTTTGATTGATCATTAACTAAAATAGCCAGTGGAAGGGAAAAAACAGTTGGTCTCTTGGTCTTTAGTTGTAAAATCACTTTATCTGTATAGAAATTAAAGAAAGTCCCCACATCAAGGTCTTGAGGGAGAAATAGATCAAGAAAGCACTGTACAACTTCAACAACTCCTCCTGGATTATTTCTAAGATCTAAAACTAAGCCACTAACCCCTTTTGTTTCTATATTTGTAATTTCATCTTTAAAATTAGAGCATAAATTTGCAGATTGAAAATCCAACAAATATATATAACCGTAGTCGTTGTTGATAAAATTAATTATTTCTTTGGAAATCCTCTGAATATTTAAGCTTTGACGAGTTACTATTTTGCTAAGAACACTTCCGTTTCTTGCAACAACTATTTTCAATTCACTGCCTTCTAGGCCAGAAAGCTTGTTATCCCAAAAAATAGAGGGAACTTGATCGACGTCACTATCATCAATAGAGAGTATTCTGTCAAACTGCTTTAATCCTGCCCTATAAGCGGGACCGCCCGGAAGGATATTGCTAATAAAAGTTATACCTCCACTTTCCAACAATTGAACTCCAATTCCGACTTCAGCATGGAGGGGGGGGGCGTATCGGTACATGGGATCAATACTTATCTGATGATAGGGATCAAGTAAGGTTTTATTAAAAGCCTCACTGGCAATAATTCCCAGTTTGCCGCCGATGCGAGCTCCTTCAATTCTTGATGTCATCCATGAATCTATACCTTCAATTAAAGCATCGATTTCGTCTTTATTCTCAAATGAATTATAGGCTTCTAGCCATTTTAACCGACGTTCTACAGACCTTTTCTTTTCATCTGAGAGAACATGGGTGACTGAAGTTGTGTTTGCTAATGGTGGCAAATTAATAACGGCAAAGTCTTCAAAATCAGCAAGGACGAGTTGCGAATCTGTTTTAAAATCGAAAGAAAGTTGGGGATTAAAGGTCGATAGGGCGGCCTGATAGGATTCCATGCAACTTGCGAACTGTTCATCTCCGATAGAGCAGAGGTATCCATATCTATTTTTAAAGTGATCGAATTTCACCTCGAGATGCTCCCAGATTTCAAATTGAGTACTGGCCAGACAGAGAGATGAAACAAACATGAACCCTAAAGTTAGGGGAGATAAGAACTGAAAACCAAGTTTCATTTATGAAAACCTTTAATTTTATTTTTTGAAATTTTGTCAATTTTTACAGAGTCTATCAGAATGAGATTTTTTCATCCACTAAAAAAACTTTAATGAGAAAATTTTACAAGATAAAAAGTGACGAAGTATGTTGTAGTATAAGT
>CAYMLA010000356.1:0-3275 GCA_964390785.1 uncultured Bdellovibrionales bacterium
AGCTTAGATTTTTACTGCGTTTTTTGTAAGGCAATTTCGCAACAGCCACTAAATAACGCAAACTTCACTTCGTTCCACCCACAGTTATCAGTTTCTTTCTTTTAAGTCTTTAAAGTTTTAAATCTATTTACTGATTACTCATTCTGACGAAACATTAATATTTAATTTTACAAAAAACACCAAACAATTCCAATTGACAAAAATAGAAACACACTAATAAAGTAGTCTTTATAGATTTTTTTGTTTTGAATTTAGAAGCTGTATAAAATATGAAAATTCGATAATACTTATTTAAAAGCAGCCAATAAATATCAATTTTTAACAACAGATGTGATAAGATAATAATATTAGTAATGGTTTATTTATGTTAATTACTCGATGGCAAGCCAGTGTATTACCCAGTTTAGATCAAGTTAAACAGATTTTTGAAATGGAAGGATTAAAGCCCCTCATAGAAGAATATGAACCTCACTCTAAAGTGAATGTTCATCGACATTATTTTGATGAAGTTCGTATCGTCATCAACGGAGAGCTTCATCTAAATATTTCTGGAAATCAATTAAAACTAAGTCCCGGAGATAGAATTGAAATTCCATCAAACACAAAGCACTCGACCTGGGTCGAGGGAGAATCCCCTTGTCTTTGTCTTTATGCAAAAAGACCTTTTAGAATTTAATGCTTTATTGCGATTATCGCTTGTCAGTTTTCAGCTTTAGTCTTACAGACTGTTAACGTCATTACTGAAATTAAAATGCTGTTAACTGAAAACTTCTTTGATCTTCTAATAAGAATTGAACTACTCAAAATTTACTTAAAAAATAAAACATTGTTAGATGCAAGTTGGTTGCTTTGCAGCAGCCACTATTTGTTTTGCTTTAACCAAGACATATAATCGATAATATGTTTTTCGTATCCTCTCGAAACTGGCTCATAAAAAGTGTGACCTCGCAAGGCTTCTGGCAAAAATTCTTGAAATACCCACCCTCGTTCTCCCTCATGAGAATATTTATAACCTTTTACAGAATCTGATTTTTTAAATTCAACATTTTGACTAGAACGAAGATGCAAAGGAATGGGCAACGAAAGGGTTCTGTTTACCACTTCTTGAGCAGACCTTAACCCCTTGTAAGACGCATTCGACTTAGGTGCAGTTGCAAGATAAGTTGTAATTTGAGCTAAGTTAATTGAACACTCTGGTAATCCTACCAATTCAACAGCTTTAAACCCATCAACAGCAATGCCTAATGCTTTTGGATCTGCATTACCAATATCTTCTGAAGCTAAAATAACCAAACGTCTTGCAATAAACTTAGGATCCTCACCGGCTTTAAGCATTCGGGCTAAATAATAAAGAGATGCATCAGGATCACTCCCTCTTATACTTTTAATAAAAGCAGAAATTGTATCATAATGAGAATCACTTTTTTTATCATAATGAATCAACGTCTGAGACAAAAGATCAGATAGGTGTTCTGCACCAATAGGCCAAAGTTTTTTTTCCTTATCTTGAGAAAAACAACTCATTAAACCTTCAACATTATTTAATAAACGCCTAGCATCACCATCGCTGTATTCTAGAAAAAGATGCAAACCTTCTTCATTAATAACATCTTTTAACTGATATCCATATTTCATAAAAGCACGCTCTATTAAAAGCTGAAGAGATGAATTATTGAGTTTATCAAAGACAACTAATTCACAACGACTCAATAATGCTTTATTGATTTCATAACTCGGATTTTCAGTTGTTGCACCGACTAAAGTAAAGTCCCCTTTTTCAACAAAAGGCAAAAGAATATCTTGTTGAGATTTGTTAAATCGATGAATTTCATCAACAAATAAAATTGTTTTTTTATGATTTTCAATTCGCCTTATTCGTGCTTTTTCTCCTAGACTTCTTAACTCCTTTACTCCGGCATCAATTGCACTTTTTGCCTCAAAATGAGAATCCACCAAACCAGCTAATATATGAGCAAATGTCGTCTTACCTGAACCTGGAGGTCCCCAAATAATAAGACTCGGAATATATCCTTGATCAATCATTTTTTTTAACCGACTACCCATTCCTAAAACTTTTTCTTGTCCTACAATTTCCTCAATTTTTTGAGGACGCATTTTTTCTGCCAATGGGACATTAAAATTGATGGCATTCTGATTAACTTCAAATAAATTCATGGCACAAACTCCACTTTGTTTCACTCGATGCTTATCGTTTTCAGCTGTTTCAAATCATTTCTTTGATGTCTAAGACCTGCTTTCTATTCCACACCATCAAATACATCACAATGAGCTTTAAGTAAAGAAAACGAAAAAAATTAACTGCTTTACATGCCATCACTAAATAGTGCTTGTTGCGAAATAGATTTAATGGAGATGTGCCATTAGTTTTACTTATATCGAGGCGTGACGACGAACGGCTAGCAAGAGGCGCTAACCGGAGGAGGAATAACGAAGAGATAAGTAAAACTAATGGTGCAGATCCGTTGAAGCTATTTCACAACAGGCACTATTTAGTGACTGTTGCAAAATGGTCAAATTTGAAACGTACGAGCTCAAATCGAATGAGGCGTACATTAAGTCCGTCGCAATGAAATTTGAGCGAAGCCAACGAAAAAGTTGGCTGTTTTGCAGCCGCCACTAAATACAAATTCAAAATTAGAATTGCTTAATCGTCTAAAAGAAATTAAAATAAAAAGGAGATATCACAAAACCTATTTAGGAGGCCATTTGAAGCTTAAATTGTGTAATATAACTTTTCTTGTCGTCTTTGCTACTTTGTTTCTTACATCGTGCGGCAACCAAGAGTCTGATGTCGTTATAACTGTCAGGCCTCAATCTCCTTTAGTTATCAATGCCAAAAAAATTGAAAATTTTGGACACACCGATGAAATTGTTTATGAACCTCCATGGTTTCAATTCCATATCAACGTTGATAATCAGTCCGAAGAAACAATAACGATTATGAATTTTCAAGGAAAAGCTGTTAGCTTTAAAAACGGAAAATTAAATTCAGACGATATTAAGTTTGATTTAATTGATGAACCCTATCTTGCTCAAATACAACCAAAAACTAAAACAAGCTTAGTTAAGACTTTTATCGTTGACTCCCTCTCTCAAGCCGATAGTTTTACATATTCTATTACACTAGATGTTCAGGGTTGGTATGGTGACGAAACTAACCCAAAAAAACGATTGGATGCCTCTTTTTCATTTGTCACTCAATAAACTAACCATGCCCAGAGGGACATGGTTTTAAGAACCCCCTAAAAGGGGGT
>CAYMLA010000357.1:0-3254 GCA_964390785.1 uncultured Bdellovibrionales bacterium
GTTAACTCATAAGCTGATTTCACACGATCTACCTCAATAACAAGGCGCTGTCCTTGAGTTCTATAAATTGATTCAAGAGTATTTAAATTAAAGTTTTGCGATAAAATTTGAGGAGAATGCTGCGCGTAGTGCCTCAAAACTTCATCAAGATTTTTCCCAATATTAGCCTTAGAAATATTTAAAACGGCATAAGGATCAGTGGTGCTAGAAATGACATAACCATTGCTTGATAAAAGCTGATTGAGTTCAAAAAGCATAGAATCTTTAATGGCTCCGGAACGAATAAAAAAATCATTACTACCAGTTAGCCCACCCAAACGGTCAAGGGAATCCGGTTCATTATTTGCTAATGCGAAAGGCAAAGCAAAAATTAACTGAAAAACGACAATAACCAATACAAGTTGTCGAATAATCAAAGATACAAATAGAATGTTCTTATAAAGGCAAGCGAGCCAGCTCACTATAATCTCCTTCAATTGCGGTTTGAACGCGAAGAATTATTTCCCATTTTTCAGCGATTTCAGCAGAGCCTCGCAGTGCGCCGCCCGCTTCTCGTGTTATTGGTCGAACGCTGACCTCGATTTTATCACCCGCTTCTATTAGGTTTCCATTAAGGCTTTGTCGGATATATCGCTCGAGGTCTCTCCAAACCGTTATGGCATCTCTGGCAGCAGCATTGTCTAATTCAATTGATTTTCTAGAAAGAGCTTGAAAAGCCTCATCGGTAAATTTTAAATCAATGAGTTCCTCAAGAAATTTATTTTTTTTGTTTATGATAACTTTCATGACTTCAATCATTTCATCTTGATTAAACTTTGGTAATAAAAAGATATCATCCATTCGATTGACAATTTCTGGTAAGAGATAGGGTTGATTGGTAACGCGACTTTTTGGGTTTTGTTCTAAAATCCATTTTCTCAATTCACCTAAGCGTCGTGTTGGATCGGTTATTGATTCGAAATGAGCAAAAACTTCATCTGTCATGGCTTCTCTCATGGAATTTGAAGTAATAAAAATGTCTGCTTGACCCAAGGGGACTTGAATTGTTTTTGCGGTTTTTCCATCAGATCCTAAAACAGTCAAAGGAATATATCCATCATCTGCCCAAGCTAACAACTTTGTAAGAAGTTGATGGTCACCCTTTTCAACTTCATCAATTATAATAGAGATTTTTGGATTGTCCACCAGTCGGGTGGCATCAGTAACTCCCATTCCAACTAAACCCGGTGACGATCCTGTCATGATTGAATAGTCATGTTCAGTAACAAATCGAGAGCCATCCCATTTTATGGGTTCTTTTCCAGATTTTGCAAAGCTATTTGTAATTGCAGTTTCAGTTTTTCCCGTTCCACTATGCCCAGCTAAGAAATAAATTTTTGGTCGATTCTGGGGCCCTCTAAGTTGATCTTCGAAGTGAATGGCCAAGCGATCCTTCATAAATTTGTTTCCACCAATATTTTGATCAAGAAAGTCACGATAGGCTCGAACAGTTTCTTTGATGTTGAGGACTTCTAAAATTTCATCAACACTTCGGTTGGGAAAATCTCTTTTTATAGCTTCAGCCAAAGAAAAAAGATCAATCTCACCATAATAATCATCAAAGCCCTGATCGGAAAGGTCTTTTCTTACCATGATAATCTGCTCTTTAAGTTGGCTTGATCGAAAATGGAGTGCTTCTATTTGTTGAGTGGACAATCCTTGTTCAGATTGAGAAAGAAGAGCATCAATTCTTTTTAGTTCGTCTTGAACAGACAAAGAAGAATTTGGGAAATATCTTTGTAAACGATTGTCTGAAATAAATTTTTGAAAATCTCCTTGATTAAAACGGCTATTTGTTATTGTGTCCCAGGTTTCAGAGATCGTTTTTTGATTTTCTGTGATTTGTTGAATCTCTTCGTTAACCTTTCTTAATTGTTCAACAAAAGTTGGCTTATTAGAAAGACTTGGGTTGCTCTTCACTTGGAGGTCTAAATTTCTATATTTATTATTAGCAATATCAAGTGCGTCTTGAAGCTTTTGTAAGCCAGAAGGTTGAGTATAAAATTTTTCTTTAGCTATAATAGCAGAACGATTGAGCACATCATGCATTCTAATTCCCAACTCAGGCGTACTTTGATAATTAAGTCGAATAAGTTTTTCTGCATCAAGTTGTAAGGCATCGGGAATAGTTATACGATGAAAATCAGAGATAGACCCTAGTGTTTCATGAAAAAGATTTGCGCCCTGATCGCCGATGGATTGAAGGTTAAGTCTTTTCGCCAGAGTTCCAAATTGATCAAAGAGGGCTTGGCTATTTGCTATTGGGGCTTTGGCAATAAATGAAACTTTATGTTGTTGAGAGAGGGCATAGAAATCTTCCGGAGTAAAATCATGAAAGATCCGTCCATTGCTCCCGTCAAAAAAACTTTCAAATTCATCAAAATAAAGGACGGTTCGATCTGATCGCCCGGTTATCTCAAAAATCTCACTAATTAATTTTCTGATTTCTTGTTCAACACTTAAACTTCCTCTTTTTCCACTAGAATTAGCAGCTAATTCTTGAGCTGTTCTTTTTATATCGCCAAGATTAATTTTAATTAATTGAACATCGGAACCCTCTCTGTAAATCATTTGAGAAACAGCAGTCAAAAGATTGTCTATTCCCTGTGGTGTAGAGCCTTCAATAAAAACGGCGGGGGTTTGATTTATTCTCGAAAAACTTGATTTTCTAATGCTAATCATTTCCCGAATATGCTGAAAAAGATCAGATGTTGTTTGTCCGCTGACTTGAGGAAGATGTTTTGCTTCACCAAATTCTGCGACAAGATCAATGCCGCCAAATCGAACATTTCGAAGCATCATTCCAGCGTCGTCTAAAGAGTGGCGAACGAGCTTTGCTGATGGAGAGACTAACTCTTGTACAAAATCAGTGGCTCGACGAAACAAATCATAAACGGCTCCTGATCTTCCGGCAAAAGCTAAATGAGCATGAAAGAAAATTAAAACACAAATAAAACTAAGTTTTACAAATTTCATTGGGCTGCTCCCCTTTTAATTAAATTATTTATTCTAGTTATTTGTGGACCGGCTAAGTCACGGATGCTCTTTGGTGCCGTTATGAATTGACGGCTTGCTCTCGCTGTGAAGCCAGAATATTGAGAAATAGTTTTTAAAGAAAGTTTGGCCGTTCTATAGGTTGTTGAATACCCTAAAAACACCAAGTCATTAAAAAATAAATCCATAAACATTTCAGCATCTCTTTGGTCGAGTTGTTC
>CAYMLA010000358.1:0-3226 GCA_964390785.1 uncultured Bdellovibrionales bacterium
AGCCGCACCGCCAGCGCGTCGTCGGCCGGCACGCCGCGCCCGGCGAGATGCATAAACAAAAATTCTTAAACCAACTGGAAGAAACTCATATTCTATTTAAAGACTTTATAAAAATCAATCGTCCCCAAGTTGATGTTGATCAAATTGCGACGGGTGAATATTGGTACGGCATCAAAGCAAAAGAAAAATTACTCGTTGATGACTTAAAAACAAGTGACGATTATCTTATGGAGCGCTCAAAAGACTCAAAGGTCTATCTTATAAAATACAAAGCCAAAAAATCTTTTTCAGAAAAATTAAGTAAAGCTTTTGCTCATTCTTTGTTTTTATTTGCTGAAAAAGTTTGGGGAATTATACATCAACCTAAGCTATAAGCGAGTTGAAAAACAGCCAACACCAACTCAATCATACTTCAAAACAATGTTCAAAACAATGATTGTCCCAACTTAACAGATTGTCCTACAGTCGCATTTAAATTTTTTATATTATGATGACAATCAAAAAGAACGACAACGCTACTTCCAAAATGGAAAACACCCAACTCACTTCCACAAGACACTTCAACAGGTTGAGAAAAGTCAAATTTAATTGATTGACTCAATTGAATCGAAAATTCTGTGCGAGCGTGACACACTTCAATTCGGCCAACATTAAGTGCGCCAATCATAACGACAACCACTCGTCCAAGATCTGATTTTAAATTAAAAATTACTCGTTTATTTTTAACATAAAGTTTATCTATTGAATTAACAAACAAATCATTCACCGGAAAAAGAGAACCCGGTATATAAGAAATTGAATTCAACTTTAACTGACAGGGGCAATGAACACGATGATAATCATGTGGAGAAAGATAATAGCTCACATAAGTCCCTCCATCAAAACAAGAATCGACTTGCTCTTCTCCTAACAGTTCTTCAAGTGTGTAGGATTTATTTTTAACTTGATATAAAAGTCCTTCACGAATAGAACCAATTCCAACAACTTTAGCATCCACAGGATGAATAAAAGAATCCTTAATGGGTCTCAATTCAGACTTAAGCCTGCGAACAAAAAATTCATTAATGCTTTTGTAATCTTTTAGATCCTTTTCGGCTTCTTGAACATTAATCTTATAAATCATTGAAAACAAATGAATACTCCAAAAAGAAATGGGATATGGCCATTGAATACTCATTAGCCTTCCGACAAAACGACTCACCCATCGATGAGGGAGAATATAAATTAGAAAAAAACAAATCGTTTTAAAAAATGAACTCATAAGGCTTCCTCCCCCACTTTATTTTGTCCAAACTTACAGTCGTCAATTTTTTAGAAAATCTGAGCTATTAAACAAAATTCAATTACAGATTACCTCTTATAATTTGTCTCACTAAAAGACTCAAGAGATTTAATTAGTCTTAAGTCTTGTTTTTATGGATTTTAAGTTCATTCCAGAGAAATTCATTTTCTAATCTATCTCCTGATTGCTAAAATAAAAGGCGACAAAGAGGCTTCAAGATGAAGCCTGCTATTCTTTCAAGGAGAAGCTTATTAAAGTCTTTTATCTTTGGATTTTATTTTATCTATTCCTTCTTTTCCCTCTTTTTAGCCTCAGTGCCTCCAAACCTCCAGATCATCGTTTAAAGTATTATGGAAAATCATTTTATTCTCAGCCATTGAAACAAAATGATCCGCTCAAAGAAGAACTTTATTTTATTCTTACAAACTACCACATGGCTTCTATTGGTCAGTTTGATGTTATAAATAGTTTTTGCGACCAAACCTTAGGAACATGTTATAAGCAAAACAATAAAACCTACACCGAAGTCAGAGAACTCCTTTTCGGTTTTTTACACTTAGAAAAAAATAACCAAGGCTATTTTATTCAATGCATTTACTGTCAAAAGCCATACACAAATGAAAATTTTCCACCTGGTCAAGGACCTAAACCATTTTTTATTCCTGATTACAAAATACTCAACACTGAGCATTCTTGGCCTCAATCCAAATTTTCTAATGAATTTTCTAAAACCTTACAAAAAACAGATCTTCATGCTGTTTTTCCCGTCGATTCTCAAGTCAACAATTTAAGAAACAACTTAGAATTTGCTGAAGTTAACCAAGTGTATAAACAAATTTGTCCTGCTTCAAAAACAGGAAACTCCATCGAACACCCTAATCAAAAGTTTTTTGAACCTCCTGATGAAGTAAAAGGAGACCTTTCTAGGGCTGTATTCTACTTTTCTATTCGATACCGCCTTCCCATATCAGGCCATCAAGAGCATTTTCTAAAAAATTGGCATAAAGAAGATCCTCCTGATGAGTTTGAAATTAAACGCAACAATCTCATCTTTGAAATTCAAAACAATAGAAACCCCTTTATTGACCATCCTTACTTAGTAGAACTTATTGATGACTTCTAAAACAAATACACCAACAACATCTCAGATTCATTGGATAACAATACAAAAGTTCTCTCATCTTCATGAAGCTCAACTTGTTGAATCGTTTTTAAATAGCAAAGACATTCAAACTCAAATCTTAGATGGTCAGACGATTAGCATCAATTGGTTTTGGTCAAACGCTCTTCAAGGAGTCAAACTTCAAGTAAATGATTCAGACGTGCAAAATGCCTTACGATATCTTAACGAAGCTGATGAATCTGATGCTCTTTCTAAAGGTGATCTCATGGGGTTAACTTGTCCCCAATGTCAAAGCATTGACACTCGATTACTAAAACACAAACAAAAAAAAGGAATCGCTTTAGTTATTGCTTATCTTATTTCCATTCCACTCTTTTTTTTACTCAAAGAGCATTGGCACTGCAATCATTGTCATCATCAATGGACATACCGTTCACCTGTAACAATTTGGCGTTACTTGATTCCTATTATCGTCATTATTGGTCTTTATGGCGCAATAATGTTTTTTATTCGTGCAACAATTGGAGAATCATGAGTGACTTCTGTAAAACAAGAAAAGCAACTCTTAACAAACAAACTTGATAAACTGACCGACAATAATGGATGAACTGATCGACAATGACAAAAAAGAGAGTAGATCGCTCTACTCTCTTTGATTCTAAAATTATTTTTTATCCGACTAATCAATAATAACTTATAAGATTTTTAAATTAATTCAAAATCGATTCGTCACAAACCATCCTTGAATTTATTTGTTTTTTCCTTGACCTTGCCCTTGCCCTTGCCCTTGTCCTTGTCCTTGCCCTTGCTCTTACTCCTCT
>CAYMLA010000359.1:0-3216 GCA_964390785.1 uncultured Bdellovibrionales bacterium
ACTTGTTAAGGCGGTTGAAACACTTCAAACACTTGAAAAGCAAGGAAGCGATAATACCGCAGAAGCTATTAATGATTTTAATTTTGATGACTTCTGGAAACAAGATGACCTCAATAGCCGCCTGCCAATTGCATTAACTTGGTTAAAAGTTGCTAAAGGTTTAAAACAAACAAAAAATTCAATCAATAGTTCAATGATTCAATCGTTTGGTGAATCGGCCTTGAAAGTTGAAGATCAAATTAACCCCTTGCTTCAAGCATTTAAAAAGGCTCTCGATGCAGCTCAAACATTTCAAAATATGAAGACCACTCCACAATCCATTGATACTGGTTACATTTCTGACATGAAAAGAGAAATTTTAGAAACATTAACAGGACTCTAAAGCCGCTGTAAAACAGTCACCTTTTACTTGTGGATGTTGAATCTAAAAAATGAAAATGCTAACTTATTACTGATATGGGTAAAAAAAGTTTTTTAACAGAGATCACGGATGACTTATCTGATAAAAAAGTAAATTTTATAGTTGCTGGAGGGATTGCTGTTGTTCTACAGGGCGTCGAAAAAATATGTTCAATGTTAAAGCGATTCAATCAATTATAAAAAATGAGAATACAAGTGAACGACACTAAGACTCATGAAAAAAGATTATTCAAAATTATTGATGAAACTCCACTTGATACTTTTGATGGGCATACAGAATTTGCTCAGTTATCTGTAGATCAAAAACTCAGAATGGTTATCTGAGCTAATGTGTAAGTTTGAATGGTATTAATCTTCTAAGCCTTTATCACCAACATAAATTGTGCAATAATATTTATTAGAAACAGTATTTTGACCACAAATAATTTGATCTGACCATTTATTAATCCAATTGGTGCCTGACTCAGATTTTTCATCACTATTTAGAAAATCATATAGTTCTTTAGCTGATTCCCCATAGATATTAACTTCTTTAGTAAAACCAGCAAAAACCCCTCCAGATGTTGTAATCTCAACTGTTTGATTTTTATAAACAGTGCTAGCAAACGATAAATTTGAAATTAATAAAAAAGAAAAAAAATAAACTTTAAACATAAAAACCTCCAATAATTCCCATTAAGCAATAAAATAAAATTAAACACAAACACTTTGCTCAAATCAAAAATCTTAGACTTCTTTCATACATCATTGACACAAAGTCAACTTAAACTCGATATTTAAAAAATTGTATTTATTTTATGGCTGTTGATAACCACTAAATAGTGCTTGTTGCGAAATAGTCAAATTTTATCAAATACAGATCATCAATGAGATTCAAATTGTAAAAATTTCTCATTTTGGTGGTCTCCATTATTCGTATTCGCTTGTGGCATGAGTTTTTGTATAGGACAGGATTTCTTTTTATTATTCCAATACAGATATAAAAGATTTTCTTGCAAATATTTCGATGGCCGTTTAATTTTGACTTTAAATCCCTTCATGACCAACTCTCTTCAATATCAATTCAATGGAATCTACAACACTTTTACTTCCCTCAATGGGATCAACACGATTAAAAGTAGCTCCAAGCAATGCATCTAAAAAATCATTATTTGCTTTCAGATGATTGATGTGAATATTTAAATAACTCTTCAGTTCATCGGATGTATTCTTTAGGCTTATTTCCATTTTGTCTTTTTGATGTGTCTCCAAAACAGAAATGATATCTTCCATATCTGGGCTGCCCTGATAATCACCACCACCACGACCAAGAAAAGCTTCCATCTTCGTAGCTAAAAAATAGGGAAAAGAAAATATTTTTACTTCAGGAAGTGGTGACTTCAGTTGTACCGCTTTCTCTACACCTTCTTTGTACCACCGGTTCGTAAAGCCAAAGACTTCTCCATCAGGACTCATAACATCAACTTTAAGTCCCTTATAAACCCACCGACAAATAGGAGCCCCTTCGCTAGCATCATTCTTAAAGCCCTTCTCTCTCAGTTTTTCTTCCGTTGCCCAGTTTTCTTTTCGACCCATGATCCCCAATACTACATCTACATCTTCAGTAACCCTTACTTGAGGCCAATAAACTTCTGGAATATAAAATGGAACAGTTGCTCCCCCCACAAAAACAGCAGAGTCATTCAGCTCACCCAAGGCATGGGCCACTAATCCAATGAATTCTACAGATTGAAAAGTTTTAATCATGTCGATTTAATCCTTTTTTTAATTTCTTCTTCGGCAATTTTTCTTTCTCGAGTACGCCCAATCCTCAAAACCTCTACCAGAGAAAGTAATTCGTAAAACTGTTCATCTTTTAGGACCACGTTTGCTAATTGAGCATAAAGCGGAAAAACAGCTTGTCCTCGCACATCACCTTTCGAACTAGGCCAAACATAGACATCCTCTTCGCTTTGAATGATTTTATTTTTAAAAATAGGTGATGAAATGGCTGTTGGCACACCCACAGTCAAAGATCCTATATCAGCTGGAAATGTATATTTTAAACCATGAATAAGAAATTCAATGAGAGCTGAACGATTCACTCTTTTTTCCGCAAGAAAACCAGACTTTCTTAAACGGGCTAATGACTTTGCAACCTCGCCCTGACTGATTTCTAGGTCTAAGGCAATATCAATTTGCCTCCAATCGGAACGATCTTTGGACAAGATTTTTAAGAGTAGAACTACGTCATGGGGTTTTAAAGAACTCGCACTTTTCATACTTCTAAACTAACTCATATTTTCAAATTATTCAATATTCCAATTTGGAATATTGAATAATTAATTATAAACAGTTATAAATTAAAAAGTTGATTATAAATATCTGATTTTTTTCAATTTTATGAGAATTCCTGATTTTTTTCCGGTATTTTATCAAATACAGATCCTCAATAAGATTCAAATTGTAAAAATCCAGAACTCATTTTTTGAATAAATTCATGATTATCTTGAACTTCTAAAAATAAAGCCTCCACATCGTTTTTTTGTTCAACCCATAATAGCCCCTCTTCGCTTCCCATAACCATCAATGCTGTTGCAATAGCATCAGATTGCAAACACGTTTTAGAAACGACCGTCACAGAAACCAAATTAGACTCAGTCGGGTATCCCAATCGAGGGTCAATAATATGATGAATTTTTTTTTGTTCTATTTGTTTTAAAAAACGTCGATAAGATCCTGAAGTCGCCACAGCTTGATCACTTATGTTTATAACACGAATCACATTTGAATTTGGCAAAACACTTTCTTCAGGAC
>CAYMLA010000360.1:0-3209 GCA_964390785.1 uncultured Bdellovibrionales bacterium
GCTGAGAACTGAAGACTGAAATCTGTAGGCTGCGGACGAAGTCCGCTCTATGATATAACGGTAATAGGTGGTGGGCCGGCAGGAGTATCTGCTGCCATTTATTTAGCGCGAAAAGGAATGAAAACAGCACTGGTAGCGGAAAACATTGGTGGTCAACTTTTAGAGACTAAAAGTATTGAAAATTTTATATCTATGCCTTTGACTGAAGGTCCAGATTTGTCAGACAAATTCGAGGAACATCTGGCCTGTTATGAGGTTAAGTTGTTGTTGCATCGAAAAGTTACTAAAATAGTAAATGACGATTTGAAAATAATTTCATTGGATAGTGGAGAAATTCTGCGTTCAAAAATGATTTTGCTGGCAACAGGAGCAAAATGGCGTGAACTTGGAATTCCGGGTGAAAAAAAATATCTCGGAAAAGGAGTGGCTTTTTGTCCGCATTGTGATGGCCCCTACTATAAGAATAAGGACGTAGCTATAGTTGGTGGTGGGAACTCTGGAGTGGAAGCTGCGATTGATCTCGCTGGAATTGTTAAGTCCGTTACAGTTGTTGAGTTTATGCCAGAATTAAAGGCTGATGCGGTATTGGTGAATAAAGCCAAGTCTTTATCAAATGTTGAAATTGTAACAAATGCTAAAGTTATTGAGATTACAGGTACAGATGAGAAGGTTTCAGGTCTAAGTTATCAGGAGCGAGATAGTCAAAACACTAGAAATATTGCAGTTGCAGGAGTGTTTGTTCAAATTGGTCTTAGTCCAAATAGTGGATTTGTTAAAAATATTGTCGAAACCAACAATTATGGAGAAATTATTGTCGATGAAAAGGGGCGAACTCGTTCTGCTGGTATTTATGCTGCGGGCGATGTTACGACAGTTCCTTATAAGCAAATTATAATTGCCACCGGAGAAGGGGCTAAAGCGGCTTTGTCAGCATATGAAGATTTTAACTTAAGATAATTTAAATGTCCGTTCTAAAGTCTAGTGGGACAGTTTAATAGAGTCTTCGCTTGTAATCCCTAAACCATTTTGCTTGATTGTCCGATAAAAAATCATGAAGTTTATTTTGTTTTCAATGGTTTTGTTTTATTCGCTGTTCAGCGTTGGTCAACCGTTATTGGTTCCCTCCGGATCGTCGTCTTCTTATAGAGATAAAGCTTTAGATTCTGGACGCTATGTTATTAAAAAGCAGCCCAAAATAATTCAGCCTCAACAAACAAGACCCGTTATTCCAGACTCAACAGCAACGCTTTTGCCCACTCAGACAAAGTCAACTGATGAGGATCTTGTTTCCCCTTTAATTTTAACAGATACAAAAGGGGATCAAAATACAGATGAAGTAAAAACAGATGAAGTTAAACCAAATGCTTCTAAAGAAATAGAAGATAGACCCCAATTAGAGCCTTTGCCACTTATTGTTAAGGCTCCAGTTCGATTTAATATGCTTGAAGTTGAGATCGCACCAATGCTTTTTTACAATGATTCGTCGAGTGATTTTAGCCATCGTAATTATTATAGTTTTTCACAGGGGCTTTCATTGGGAGCGAATATGTGGGTGAATCCATTATGGGGTATTGATCTTGAATACAACACTTCAGTTGGAGGTCATGTAAAGGGAACAATTGAAGAGTCTCAGATTCCTGTTACCCATCAATGGTATGATGTCATGGTGTGTTTTAGAAATTATTTTGGAGATCAGTATAAACCGGCCTTTTTGGATTTTTTATTTGGTTTTTCGGATTATCAATTTAAAGTTCCGGGTAATAATGTGGACTTTCCTCGTTTAAAATCGTCTGGTGTAAAGTTAAAAGTACAAGGAAAGTTTTTTGACGAAAAAAAGGCAAAAACAATGGGGTTTTATTTAATGCCTCGTTTAAATCATGCTGAATTAGAAACAGGAATAAACTTAACTTCAGGAAATAGTGAAAGCCAAAATAGGTTGGGATTGTTTTTTGGTGAAGATTATTATTTTAGTGGTCGAAATCAATTGTTTTGGCTAATAGACTATAGTATTGAAAAAAATCTTTTTTCTGATGAATCAAATATTAATGATCCTCATACAGGATCGCCAGCTAAGGGTGTTGCTGTTGGCAACAGTTTTATCTTTTTTAAATTCGGAGTTCGTTGGGGACGATAATCGACTCTGATAATGCGATTTTGGTGTCAATCATTTTGTAAATTTAACTTTTTGATTTAGTGGCTGCTGCGAAATAAGGAAAGTGGCTGTTGCTAATCGGGCTCTGTCAGAGATATACTAAAGCTATGAAAAAAAAAGTTGTTATTGTTGACGACGCTCCGTTTATTCAAGAAATTTTAATGACCCTTTTGTCTCAAATGGATTGTGATGTCGTCGGGGTTGCTAGTGATGGACAGCAAGCTGTTGAAACAGTGCTTGCTCAAAAACCAGATTTGGTTTTTTTGGATCTTATTTTGCCAGAAAAAAATGGGATTCAAGTTGCAAAAGAAATTTTAGAGTATTTTCCTGAAATTCCTATTGTTGTTATGTCAACAGTTGATCAAAAGACAATGATTGATGAATCTTTAAAGGTGGGGTGTGTAGAGTTTATCGCTAAGCCCTTTGATAAAAAGGACATTGAGTCTTCAATAAAAAAGCATTTAGGAAAGATAAAGTAAATTTTTTGTTAAACCAAAAATGAATGTTTCGTCTGAACAAGTTATCAGGTGGAACGAAGTGGAGTTTATTTTATGATAGGGGATTTATTTTTTATTATAAGAATGATTGTGTTTACAATTGTGGTGGTTTTATTTCTTCAAATTCGCTTGGGTGAGTATACTTTAGAAGAACGATTTTACACGCAACTTCAAAGCTCTCAATTTGGGCAAGAGGTTACAGAAGTCGCTCAGGGCGGAGTCATTGCTATTAAAAGTGGATTAATTCGTCTCAAAGAGAAGTTCACTCGTTTTTGGGGCGATAAAACATCATCAATTGATAAGGAAAATGTTCCAGGATTTCGTCATTTGAAAATGGGACTAGATCGAAGCGCAGAGTATGTGAAGAAACAAGCAAAAGCACAATTAGAAAAAAACACTCCCGTAATTAAAGAAAAAGCACAAGAACTCAGTCGAGATTGGTTAAAAGACGAAGAGCCTCAATCAGACAAGGAAAGCTTATAGATTCTTTAGTTTGAATTTTTATGAGTGATACAGTTTAACTGTGTTCACAATTAGTGGCCGACATGCTGTTTTGCCAC
>CAYMLA010000361.1:0-3202 GCA_964390785.1 uncultured Bdellovibrionales bacterium
CAGGTTGACAGTGAAGTGCTCCGAAATGCCCGCCAGCTTTTAGCCTCAGCCGTTAGGCACAATTATAGCAGACTAAAAAAATTAGGCAACAAGGAAAAATGATAGTATTTTTATTGTATTAAAAGGAAAATAAATGACAGAATTATTAACAATAAAAGAAGCCAGCGATTGGGCAAGTGAATATTTGAAAAAGAATGTAACGACTTCAAATATTTCATATTTAATCCAATACGGCAGAATAAAAAAGTATGGCAATAACGGAACGACTTCTGTAAAAAAGGAAGATTTAATAAAGTATTACAAGAGTTTCAACGGGCAGAGAGAAAATAATTGGAAAGAAAAATTAGGCGAAGATTTAAATTGGGCGTTGTCTTTTGATTGGTGCAAAGAAAAAGATACAACAAAACACGTTCACAGATTACACCCATACAAAGGGAAATTTATACCGCAACTTGTTGAATATTTTTTAGACGACCACACCGATAATTTCAAAACAAAAACATATTTCAAAAAAGGCGATATTGTTTTAGACCCATTTTCTGGCAGTGGAACAACTATGGTTCAAGCAAGTGAACTAGGGATGCACGCTATCGGAATTGATATTTCTGCATTTAATACTTTAATTGCAAACGTAAAAGTTGGGAAAGTTGATTTTCTAGATTTGCACACAGAATTAACAAGAATAACAAATTTATTAAAAGAATTTATCTCACAAAAAAACAATTTAGAGTTTGAAAATGAGTTACTTGAAGTACTCAATGTATTCAATAAAAAATATTTTCCTTCGCCTGAATTTAAAATTAAAGTAAGACAAAAACAGATTGACGAAAAGATATATACAACTGATAAAGAAAAAGAGTTTACGCCAAAATTTATTCAACTTGTAGAAAAATACAATCTCAAAATAAAGCAAGATAAAGCAGATAATTTTTTAGAAAAATGGTATTTGCAACCAATAAAAAATGAAATTGATTTTGTCTTTGATTTATTAAAACACATAAAAAATCCGACAACAAAAAAAGTAATAACAATAATTCTTAGCCGTACAATTCGCTCTTGCAGAGCAACAACTCACGCCGATTTAGCAACATTAAAAGAATCGGTAACACAGACATATTATTGCCGAAAACACGGAAAAATCTGCAAACCTTTGTTTTCGATGCTTTCGTGGTGGGAACGATACAGCACGGACACAATTAAACGACTTGTCGAATATTCTAAATTAAAAACACCTGCTTATCAAATATGTTTGCAAGGCGATGCGCGCAATATTGATATTCTCTCAAAATTAAAAGAAAAACACCCAATTTTTGGTAAACTTACAGAAAAACAGAAAATTAAAGGTGTTTTTTCGAGTCCGCCTTATGTTGGATTAATAGATTATCACGAACAACACGCTTATGCTTATGATTTGTTTGGATTCGAGCGAAATGATGAACTAGAAATTGGTCCATTATTTAAAGGACAAGGAGTACAAGCCAGAAATTCATACATCGAAGGAATTTCGCAAGTTTTAATCAACTCAAAAAAATATTTACAAGATGATTACGATATTTTTCTTGTGTCAAACGATAAATACAATATGTATCCAACGATAGCAGAAAAAGCAGGAATGCAAATTATAAATCAATACAAAAGACCGGTTTTAAACAGAACAGAAAAAGATAAAGGGGCGTATGCCGAAATAATATTTCATTTAAAGGAAAAGTAATGGCTTTAACAAAAGAACAGATATTATCAGTTGAAAATACTATTAGAAATAGTTTAAGAAACAGATTTAAGACATACAATCCAGAGCCAGCAGTAATGCCGTTTCATACACGACTATTGGGCAAGGATAGACTTGCATTGTATGCTTTTATTCACTCGTTAAATACAAATTTTGGGACAACAATTTTTGAACCTGTTGCAGTTTCTTTGGCTTCAAGTCGGTTTAAAGTTGCAAAACTTCAAATGAAATCCGGCACAAAAATAAGTGGTCAAGCACAGTATGAAATTCAAAAGATTATGGATGTCTTAACTGCTGCTAATATAAAACCTGATAAACAGAAAGAGATTGAAATAATTCGTGGAGTTTGTCAAAAAGGAGATATGCGAACTGTAAAACCAACAAGAGTAGACATTTATCTTGAAAGTGAAGAAGGTGAAATTTACTTGTTCGATATAAAAACCGCTAAACCAAACAAAGGTGGTTTTAAAGAATTTAAACGAACCCTTTTAGAATGGTCAGCAACTGTTTTAGCCGAAAATCCAAAAGCAAAGATAAATACATTAATTGCTATTCCATATAATCCTTATGAACCTAAACCATACAGTCGCTGGACAATGGCTGGCATGCTTGATTTAGAGAAAGAATTAAAAGTTGCAGAAGAATTTTGGGACTTTCTTGGTGGTGAAGGGGCTTATGATGATTTACTTGGTTGTTTTGAGCGAGTTGGAATTGAAATGAGACAAGAAATTGATACATATTTTGCTAGATTTAATAAATAACTGTGCCTAACAATGGCTATACGCAATGCGGGTGAAAGTGCTGATATGAAAGTAATTACATTAAATAAACGAAGTGCTAAATTGAAAGTGAAGTGCCTTGAAATCCCGCACTACGCATAGCCGAGACCGTTGTATGCCATGCTGAAAAAGCCGACCGCACAAATAGCACATTTGGTTTTTTGCCGACACACGGGCAAACGCTGAAAAAACCAAAAGAGCTATTTTTCGCCAACGCTCGAAGGACAGAAACGAAAAATGAAAAAAGAAAATAAAATTGGTGGATAACCGAAACAAAGTAAGAAAGACAACATGACTGAGAATTTAGAATTGGAAAAAACCCTTTGGCAAGCTGCTGACAAGCTAAGGAATAACATGGATGCGGCTGAATATAAACATGTTGTGTTGGGTTTAATTTTCTTAAAATATATCTCAGATGCTTTTGACGAACTCTACGAAAAATTAGAAGCCAACAAACACGAGACAGGAGCCGACCCAGAGGACAAAGACGAATACACAGCCGAGAGAGTTTTTTATGTTCCACCACAGGCACGTTGGAAATGGCTACAAGGCAGAGCAAAACTGCCAACAATCGGAAAAGACATTGACGAAGCAATGGATAGCATTGAACGTGACAATGCTTCGTTGAAAGGTGTGTTGCCAAAAGACTATGCTCGACCTGCACTTGACAAACAACGACTTGGTGAACTCATTG
>CAYMLA010000362.1:0-3201 GCA_964390785.1 uncultured Bdellovibrionales bacterium
TTCGATTTGAGCTCGCGCGCCTCAAATTTGACTATTTTGCAGCAGCCACTTAGGCTGTAGCAAAACAGCCAACTTTTGTTATTGGCTTTCACTTTGGATGTTTCGCAACAGGCACTCATGTTGTAGAGGAATAGGGATGAAGACAATTGTATTTATGATATTAATTCTTTTTTGTGTTTCTATTGGCTGTCAGAGTTTTCATTTTGAACGATTTTTTGAAAAAGATAAAAATAGAGATATAAGACAAGAGGTTGATCACAAGCAAGTTGAAGACAATGGGTCCTCTAATGAGGGAACGTCATCTCTTAACAAAAAGAAATTGATCGAATTAGAATCGGAAGATCCATCCGAACTAACGCTTTATTGTTTAAAGCAACTTCAAGGGTTACCAGGACAGTTTAGAATTGAAGAGTTAACTGAAGTTTGTGGAAAAGTTCAACAAGAACCAATTTGTGTTAGCACAGAAGGGCGTCCGATTTTTCATTACTTAAAATCTGGTTCATTGCCTGTTGGAAAGAAGGTTTTGGTTGGGGCGCTCATTCATGGAGATGAAGCTCCAAGTGGAACCATTGCTCGTTCGTGGATGGAGCGATTGACAAAGATTGATCCTCGAAACAGTTGGCTTATTATTCCAATTTTAAATCCAGACGGTTATAAAAAGAGCATTAGAATGAATGCTAATAATGTCGATTTGAATAGAAATTTTCCGACTCAAGACTGGGTCAATAAAGCTTTGGATCACTGGAAAATAAAAACAAAGAGTAATAAAAGACGATATCCGGGACCAGGGCCAGCCAGTGAGATTGAAACACAATGTTTTATGAGGCATATCGCTAATTTTAAACCGGATTTAATTATTTCGATTCATACTCCTTTAGGGGTTCTTGATTTTGATGGCCCAACAATTGATTTTCCAAAATATGATTTGCCTTGGATTCGCTTGGGACATTTTCCGGGAAGTTTAGGACGTTATATGTGGTATGACAATAAAGTGCCAGTTTTAACAATTGAGTTAAAAGGCAATGATCCAATTAAACAATTTGATAAAATAGATCAATTGCATGATATAACGGGTCTTGTTGCTATTATGTCTTCATTAATAAAAGATAATGTTAATAATGCAGATCAAAAAGAAATAGAAGTGAAATCTAATCTGCCGTCATCTCAAGATTAACGAGTGTCTGCTGTAAAACAGTTAGCACATCGACACACCTAACAAAATTCAACTTATGAAATTCAAGCGGAGTCTGAAAATCCAAACTTAAAGTCCCAAAAAATGAATGTAACGGGACCAAATGAAATTGAAATTTTTCTTTCAACCGAAAGCAGAGCACCGTAACACGTTGGTTAGACAAGAATGTTTTCCTGTGTTTTAATTAAGAAAATTCAATTCTTACAATATTACAATGTCAGAGAAAAATGCTGCAATTCTTGTATTGATCTCCACAATCTTGATACCGTCGATTTGTTACATCCAACTAATTTGCAAATATCACTTTGGCTTCTCATCTTTTTCTCAATGAATAAAAAAATGATATCAGCTCGAAAAGAAGGACCAATCAATGCTCTATATTTTAACCAAGAGTTTTTTGCAAGGATTCGCTCAAGGGTGTTAAATTTCTTAGAATGTTGATCATTAAAAAAATCTGCCACCTCAATTTTAATTTTTTTGAATTCTTTATCTGTTCCTCTTCTAGAAATATAAAAGGGATCTTGATAATTTTGAGGAATCCTTGTCAATTTGAGATTATCTTTCTTAAAAAGGTTATACATCATTTGATATCTTTCATCCTGAGTGTGCCTAAAAATTTTTAAGGACAAAACAGCTAAAATAGCTTTTCGTTCGGAATCCAGATTTTTCGATAAAATCAATAGTCGTTGAACATTTATTAAATGGAAAAGACGAAATTTAATTAAACCAATTAGCATAGTAAATATTTTTTTATCCTGCCAAAAATAATCAATTGTTCGTATAACTGTCTGTTCTGGATCTGCACTTATCGAGTCCTCACTAATAGCAAAGTTACAACCGAGTGAAGACAAATCTTTTAATATTTGACTACTCATAAGAAACCGCCACTAAATACTCAAATATTTCATTTACCTTGCTCCTCCATTCTTTTGAATCATCGAGTTTTATTAAGTCATCTTTTATAAACTCTAATTCATTCTTTTGAGGCTTCAGTTGCTCAAGGTCTAATAAGTCTTCTTGTCTATCTAGTTCTGCTAAAATTTTGGTGAAAATTAAATCTATACGACCTAGACTTTTAATAATTAAATAATTTCCTTTATAAATGATTTGAGTTCTATTTTCCCAATCTCTCGGTAATTCTTTAATAAATGCATAACCTGTGCTGTTGATCCATAAATCATTAAGTTGAAATTCTTTTGCCATTTTAAAGATTATTTCTTTTAATTTATTGTCGATTCTAGGTAGAAAAACATCAATATCAACTGTTGCTCTTTCAATTTGCTTCAATGCAATTAGAGAAGCTCCACCATAAATTGTAAGCTCACGAAATAAATTTAATTTGGAAAGCTCATGGTCCAGTTTTTTAAACAAATCACCCAAATTTTTATTATCAATCATTTTGTAACTCCAAATAAAAAACCTATAATTCCATTTTAACCTTTAGTTGCATAAAACGCAACTATTATTTAAATATATGTTTATATTGATTTTTATCATATTAATTTAGCAATTTAGAATTCTATCTGTATCGGTTAGCTCCATCTGGACACCAGACTGAAGCCCCCAAAGAACCGTATGGGATCTACTCAGTGTGTTGGTTGATTTTGTAAGGCACTTTTTTACTGGTTTAATGGCATAATGCAGAAAAATGTTGAAGGACTTAAGCCGAGTTGTACTCGTTATTGGTTGTTTTGCAGCATGCCTAGTGGCTGTTGCAAAATAGTCAAATTTGAGGCGCGCGAGGTCAAATCGAACGAGGCGTACATCAAGTACGTCGCAGTGAGATTTGAGCGAAGCCAACGAAAAAGTTGGCTGTTTTGCAGCAGCCACTACTTATTTTTTGTGCTGTCTGAGCCTTGGCTTCCAGGCAAAACAAGTAAGTTTGATTTGTCATTTTGGAATGATAATCCAAGGTGTTCACTCCCAATTTCTTCAATGGGATTAACAACAGTCGTGTTGATTTCAAAAATAAAATCAGAAATACAAACAAAGCTTAATCCTAAAGAAGA
>CAYMLA010000363.1:0-3199 GCA_964390785.1 uncultured Bdellovibrionales bacterium
CTGTTCTTATTTCGCAACAGCCGCTATAGACTAAAATGGTCTCGACTTCCGCCGCTATCGTCATCATCTTCATCTTCATCTTCAATGAAAGAATCAAGAGTGGAATTGTCAGACGCAACATTGGTTTGAAACTCATTAACGGGTGTATTTAAAGAATAATTCGATTGTTGTTGTTCAAAAGAACTAAATTTATCAAATTCTTCATCAGAATCATTGCTTAAAACCAATTCAACAGCTTGATCCCTTACATCTTTCAGATTGTTTAAATGCTCATTTAACTCCTCAACAGTCAAATTCCCTTCGTTTAAATTAAATTGAGTCAACCTTTTGTCAAACTTCATTTTTTCAATCATCTCATTTAAATACATATTCCTCACTCCTCATCAAATTTGTAAAATCACTCTTTAGTTCCAATATTTTGGGCTATCCGATCCAGAATCATTATCTACCACTAGTTTTAAACGACGTCCACGCTTATTGTTCTTCTTTTTCCAATTTCTTTGTTGATACTTTGTCCAACCAACTAAAAACAAAAAACCAGAAATAAAACCACCTAAATGAGCTAAATTTGCCACTCCACTGCCGACCACTCCTGAATTAAACAAAGTCAATAATTCAATCCCTACTAAAATAAGAATAAAAACACGAGCCTTCATTGGAAACAAAGCCATAAAGTATATAACACGTTCTCCAAAAAGCAAACCAAACGCCAACATAACACCAAAAACAGCTCCACTTGCACCAACAACAGGAACAACTAAACCAAGAACTTGCCCAGTAACTAAAGCATAAATCCAAATACAAAGAGTATAAATAATTCCGGCACCCACTCCTGAAACTAAATAATAGATCAAAAAAAACTTTGATCCCCATCGAAGTTCTAAATCAGCCCCTATCCACCATAGAATCAACATATTAAATACAATATGAAAAACACTTGAGCTATGTAAAAAAAGATAAGTCAGCGGTTGCCAAACAAAAGGGCCTTGAATAACTTTTAAGGGTGTTAATCCAAAATAAGATGTTAACGGAAAACCAACCATTTTCTCTAAAATTATTTGTCCAATAATCCATACAGCAACGGTTACAATAATAATTTTTTTAACCATCGGAGTTAATGGCATTGTCATTTGAAACTGAGTTCCTTGATTCATAGCATCCTCACAAAAAAATCTAAAAAATAAAACGATATTTCTCCTGATCTTATCACAGTTTTTTAAAATAAGGCAGTAGACGTTTATAGGTCTGCTCTATTGTCTCTACTACGGTCTTAGTCTGGGCAATCAAAGGAAAAAAATTTGTATCACCATACCATCGAGGAATGACATGAATGTGTAAATGCTCTGGAATACCTGCTCCAGCAACACGACCTAAATTTATACCCACATTTAATCCTTCACACTTATACTCCATCTGAAGAATTTCCACACTTTTACGCAATAAATCCATAACTGCTCGATACTCGGACACTTTCATTTTGCTCATTTCACCAACATGACGAACAGGAAGCACTAAAAGATGACCTGTATTATAAGGGTAGCGATTTAAAATGGCCATAGCATATTTATTTTCAAATAAAAGCAAGGACTTAGGCGAAGGACGTTTTTGTTGAGCCACACAAAAAACGCAATCCTTTGGTTGAACCAAGCGTCGAACATACTTTATCCGATCAGGACGACACATGACGTTATTTTCAAGCGGCCAAATCTGCTCATCCAAATTCAAGCTCAAACAATTCGATTTTACTTTTTTTTGTTTTGATTGAACCATACAAACTACAATCCTAAAACCATTAAAAAATAATCATTTTATTCAAACAAACAAAGATTAAAAAACTCCCGGCATAATTAATAACGGTCGTCCTGATAATTTAGACGAAAAAAAGAATGAACCCCAAAATCGACTTGTATAATCATCCCAATCTTCATCAACAGAAAAAAACAGTAAATCGAAAAAACTTGGTTTTTTCTTAGGTGGAGTAAAAATTTCGTAATTTTCACCTAATCCTGCAAGCTCAGCTGCTTTTTTTACAGCATCAGAAAAAACACCAATAGCATCAGCAAAACCCAAACGAACTCCTGCATCACCGGTAAAAACACGTCCATCTGAATTTTGATCCAAAACAAGCTTATCAAGTTTGTCGCCTCTTCCATTAGAAACAGCTTCTTTAAACTGCAGCAAAACCTCATCGATCATATTTTGAAAAAGTTCTTTTTCGTCATCTCCCATCGATCGATGTTCACTACCTGAATCTTTATACTTTCCTGTCTTTAAAACATAACGCTGAATTTTAGCCCAATTATAAAGGTGTTCTAGATTTGCAAATTGCATCATCACACCAATAGAGCCCATCATCGTCCCTCGATTTACATAAACATAATCTGCTGCAGAAGCGATGTAATACGCCCCACTGGCTAAAAGAGAACCCGATGAAACCACAACTGGCTTTTCAAATGTATGACGAACCAATTGAAGGCCTTGATAAATTTCTTCACTAGGAGCAACGCTCCCCCCAGGAGAATCAATTCTGATAACAATCGCTTTAATATTAGGATTATCTTTATAATCATCAATTCTTTCTAGAAATTTTTTGCTATCTAAAATAATGCCCTTTAATTCCAAAACCAAAATCGACGGCTTAAGAATTGAAACTGTTTTTTCTTTAAAAAACATTGACTCGCAACCACGAGAAAAAAGAACATAAAACACAACAAAAACAAGCACTAAAACAAATAAAACAACAATTGGATTTCTTTTCATTATACAGTTTCCTCTTCGCGCCTTGAAAAATGAATTCAACAAACGACTACTTCATGTAAAAAATTAAAACAATAAATTTATAAAGTTTTGTATTACGATAACGATGAAATTTAATATCAGTCAATCCTAATATTTGGAGACTAGTGTGAAACACATCCTTTACGACAAGTAAAAAAAAAGCCAACTTTTTTCGTTGGCTTTACTCAAATCTCACTGCGACGTACTTATTGTACGCCTCGTTCGATTTGAACTCGCGCGCCTCAAATTTGATTATTTTGCAACAGCCACTCAGGCAAACTGCAAAACAGTCAACTCAGACAAATTGCAAAACGATCAATTTGATCATTTCGCAAGATCCACTTTGTAAAAAATTAAACTTAGTAACGACCACCGCGACCACCGCCGCCGCCGCCGCCATAACCACCACCACTGCGACCAC
>CAYMLA010000364.1:0-3197 GCA_964390785.1 uncultured Bdellovibrionales bacterium
ATTCTTATCGGCGGCATCACCACCTGTCCCGTAGGACTTATTTCAACTGGATACTTCTCAGTGTATGACAGGTTTGTAATTGTAACATCCTGTATTCCACCCAAAGAAAAAACCTTTGGATGTCCCGCCTCCCTTTCGTGCCCATAAAACAACCTGTTCCCATCTCTTGATCTTCTAAATGAAAGTGGTTCAATAGTTCGTTCTTTCCCTTTGTAGACCAATTTAACACAAACTCTATTCGCCGCTGCGAACTGAATTTTCTGAATAACAGAATCAACTGAATATGCACTAGTAACCCGTCCTGGTTGAAATGTTTCATAGTCAGAACTTGACTGAGCCACCAATATATCTTCTTGCAGCGAACCCTTAAGCCAATCAAAGAATGGTTCAATGTCCTGCCAGAAAGACTCCAGAGGCGGCAATGATGGCAACTGATGAGCGAGCATATTGGACCACTCAGCCTCTAATTCTCCCAGTTTTTCGTGAGTCTCTATAAACGCAAAGTCAGGCACAGGAATATTTTTATAGCTGCATTTTTTTGTGAGCACATTGAAGACCAGTTGAGGGTTTTCAATCATAAAACGGTTTCTAAAAAAGTGGACAACATCATAAACGTCTCTAGGACGAGCCCGTTGAGCCAATGCTCTTATTTTTTCAGCGACGACTTCCTCAAAGGCATAGCAGTTGGCAAAAATTCCTCCTACTGGCTCATCAGAATATGGGTGGTGAACTCGCTTTCTTTCAGGAGTCAGAACAAGAATTTCATCAGTAGTTAAATCAAGCTTTACAGTGGCAAACTTTTGTTTTCTCCTTAACGGTCCATTGTAATGGATTTTTCCCTGAACGGATAATTTACCATTTTCTTTTGGAAGGATTTTAAATTTGAATTTTTCTTTTAAAAATTCAATCCCCACTTCTTCATAGATGGTGTCTGTAATCTGAAAAAATGCTTGCTTTAGAAAGTCCTCAGATAAATGCAGTTCATTCCCCACAGTGTAATCTAAATCTTCTGAAAATCTATAGGTTTCAAAAAAACATTTTTTTAAGCTTGTACCACCTTTAAATGTCCAGTTGGATGCAATCTCAGCATGTTGGTTGATTCCCTTCAAAAGCCAACCAAGAACATAGTCTTTTTCAACTGTATCAGGACTTAAATTCAAGCCCGATGCCATCGTTAAAACTTCATCTTTTTCTATCATACTTAGTCTTCCATATTTTTGGCACTTTCAAGCGCCACTTTGATATGATGACATCATTGTCAACAAGAGGGTCAAACTTTGAATACCCTTTAGAAAGTTTCTTCTCCAGAGAAAGTTTTTTAATCTCTTCTGTAAAACCCATTGTTTCCAATAAAAATCCAAGCCTTTTTAACGTCGTTTTATTCCCTATCCGTTCACAGTAAGAGACAAGGAGAGGTAAGTCGAAATACTCTGAATTTCTATACTCTTCAAACAAATCGAGAACAACACGCATCCCACCAGCAAGATTGGGGTTATCTAAAAAATCCGCTATTGTCTTTGAGGGGTCAGACACCAAAATTTTGACATTGTCTATCCATACAGTTTTTGTACCGAAGTTTTTTTTGGGATTTATTGTTTTTAAAACTACTCTTATTCCGCCAATGACAGGGTCGCGCTTTGCTACCACTTTTATCGTCAGGAAGGTCACTGTTTCAAAAATCTGTTCAGATAAGTCCCAGTGTTTTATCGCACTGAATCCACCTATGTAGCCTGGACTATAAATCTTAGAAACAACCAACCAAGGCTCTTCTATCGCATGGTTTGCTCGAACGTCCTCAACTGATATTGGCAGATAGATTCCACGCTTCACTTTCTTAACCCATCCACTGGCACTCCAACGAGAAAGCAAACGTCCTCCCTCTTGTTGGGATACCTTTAATGTGTCAGCCACAAGCTGAGGCGTTATGATGCCTTTGGCCGCCTTAATCACTTGAGCGAGTTTTTGCCTGTATTCAGGACCTATCCCTTTAGAGTTCATATATTTTATATATCAAATTTGCCCTAATATGGCAAATACAGAATAAAATATATACTGTTTTAGGAAATAGTTGCTATGTTGTTCTCTATAAATTGTCTTGCTGAACAAAACGTCAAAGTTTTCTTTTCAACACAAGATGGCTTATTGAGCGAAAATGCGATGCTTATTAGCGCATCATTGAATGGCGAGACTGGGAAAGTTATAGATAATACTCTTGAAGGCCTGTTTATTCTTAGTTTAATGGGGCACCGATCTTCGGTAAAATATATCTCTAGAAGTAGCGAGTTTATTGCTAACAAAATCGGCAACGGGCTTTATAGTTTGGTCTCAATTGCGCATTATGATAATAGGTTCATTTTTGATAGAAAGCCTATTGAGTTAGGAAGTGCTGGAGGACCATTTTTAAAGATAGGTGTTGTTGCTCTCTTTAAAGAGCCACAGTGTACTTCAGGGGATGCTTTATTGTCCGCTGACTCCCTGGGGCTGTCTTTACTTTCTCCTGAACTTAATGGATATCAAGAAATCACAATTCCCTCCTGGTACTCTGATAGATCAATTGGTTCAGCGGGAATTCAGCTAAGTCAAGTTCAAAGCAATTATTGCGGGCAAGGCCAACTCTTCGGCAAGTTCATTCATATTGATGAAAATACATTTAAGACTCGATTCACCATCGCTAGTCATATCGGTTTTGATTACTTCTACGGTGAACAAGGACTTAAGTGCAGAATAAGTGTACTTCGATCTTCTGATCTGACATTTGTAAAATCACTCGTTGACTCAACCACTCAAATTGTTTCAACCGGTAAAGGACACGCTTTTTCATCAGCATTTTTTCAAACAGAACAAGATAATGTGACTACGATGTACAATAGTTCGGACGTAGTATTTCAGGGTGAGTTTCTGAAAGTTTTCGCAAAGGATACTCATTCAACAAAACCAGTTAAATGCTTTTGTTTAAATCTTCATAACCTTAAAGAATGTCGAACCTGTTCTTGTGAACAGCAATAGGCAAATCTAGAGAGCAAAATCACGGTTAAGTCCAAAGCCGTAACTATACTGTGAAGTTGCAAGATCTTTTGGGTAGTTATTCTCACTTTAAATTGGACACCAATATAGCGCTTATCAATTGAAATCGGACATTTTAGACGAAAAAAAATGATCCTTCAGAACTTTTAAAAATTCCACTTACAAGTTTTTTA
>CAYMLA010000365.1:0-3195 GCA_964390785.1 uncultured Bdellovibrionales bacterium
TTTTCGTTGGCTTCGCTCAAATCTCACTGCGACGTACTTAATGTACGCCTCGTTCAATTTGAGCTCGCACGCCTCAAATTTGACTCTTTTGCAGCCGCCACTGCTTATTAATCTATTAATGATACGGTCTCTTTTAATTGTATCATAACGTGGAGGTTGTTTCGTTTTTTCTTTGTGTAATAGTGATTAATGTGACTTAATTTGATACGGACTGAGACATTTCGTATTTTTTACCAGCATTTTTTAAAGCAATAATAAATTTACTTTGTTTCAACTTGTAACAAAAGTTCGCTTACAACTCGATTGATTTGATTGGAATCAATTGTGGCATCAATGGGAAGCGATAGTAGAGAGTCTTGTTTTTGACTGGCAAAGGGATAACGATGTTTGGTGTTTAATTCCTTGTAGGCTTGTAAATCAGGTAAAATAATTGGATAATGAATTCCAGAATCAATTCCTTTTGATTTTAACTCTGCGATCAGTTTTTCTCTCTCTCGTTTAACGCTGACAACAAATAAATGAAAGACATGGGAGCCTTCTTTAGCCCATTGAGGTAATTCAATATCGTTTGAATTTAATTTTTCATAGTAATGTTTTGCGGCTTCAATGCGATGCTTGTTCCACCGAGGAAGGTGTTTGAGTTTAACGCGTAAAATGGCGGACTGAAGTGCATCAAGGCGACTATTATAGCCGGGGAATTCGTGATCATATTTACTCACGCGCCCATGATCAGAAAGCATACGAATTTTTTGAGCTAAATCAGCATTTGATGTAACGATCGCGCCGCCATCACCAAAAGCGCCTAAATTTTTACCGGGATAAAAGCTAAAACAGCCACAGTCTCCCCAAGAGCCTGCGGGCTTATCCTGCCAAATAGCTCCATGAGCTTGAGCGGCATCTTCAATAACAAAAAGATTGTATTTTTTGGCAAGAGACAAAACTTGATCCATTGGACAAATTCGGCCGTAAAGATGAACAGGAATAACTGCTTTTATCTTGTGATTGGGTTGAGATAACTTTTCATTAACGCAATTTAAATCCATCAAATACGTTGAAGGATCAATATCAACAAAAACAGGAGTTGCCCCAACGGCAGTAATGGCTTCTGCCGTTGCAATAAAAGTATTAGAAGCTGTTAAAACTTCATCTCCTAATCCAATGCCAAGAGCTTTCAAGCATAAAAACAAAGCGTCTGTTCCGTTGCCGACACCAATACAGAATTTGCTTTCGCAAAATTGAGCAAACTCCTCTTCAAATCCAATCACTTCAGCACTTTTTATAAAGGCCGAAGAATCAATCACTTTAGAAATGGCATGATCAAGTTCGAATCGAATGGATTCATGCAGTTTTTTTAAATTAACAAAGGGAACTTTCACCGCCACTCCTTTCGAACCTTTGCGGGATGACCATAACAAAGGCTATGATCAGGAACGTTCTTTACAACAAGACTTTTAGCCCCAATAAAACTTCCAGTGCCAATCTTTACTCCTGGCAAGATTGTTGTCGAAGCTCCAATAATAGTGTTTTTTCCGATGAAGGGACCAGCAAGATTATTTTTTGTGTCGGGTTGATTGGGATATTTGGCATTGGTGAGCACAACATGAGGGCCAATCCAACAGTTTTCTTCAATATGAGAAAACTCTGGAATAAAAACATTTGTATGAATTCGTGTGTGATCTAAAATAACAGTGTGGTGTTCAATGACCGAATGTGTTCCGATGCTTACGTTTGAACCAATTTGATTTTTTTCTCGCAAATTAACTTTATTTCCACATGAAAAATGAGAACCAATTTTATTTCCAGCATAAATCACTGTATGTGATCGAATAACAGCATTATCTCCAATTTCGGTTGGTTCATCGCAAAACGCATTAGGAACACCAATGATACAAAAATCTTCAATGGTGACATTTTTACCCAAAACAACATGAGGATAAATAATGGCCGATTGAGCAATCATTTTTGACCTAATCGGCAATGAGTCGGTTGAAAATGAATGGTGACTTCTTTTTGTGTTTCAATGCTTTCATAAATGGCATGAATCACCTCAAGACTTTTTCTCCCCTCAAGACCGTCAACCAACATGGCGCGATTGCTTTTTATGCAATCCACAACATGTTCAAGATAGTTTTTATGACCAAAACCATAAACGGTGGGAGGTTGTACAGAATGAAGTTCTTTTATTTTATTGTCTTCACATTGAGTTTCAGTAAAGTTCCAATGCCTGATTTCATTAACAGCAAAACCACTAATTTCAACCGTGCCCTTTTCACCAAGGATAGAAAGGGAGCCCTCTAGATCTTTAGGGCGACAAGCTGTTGTTGCCTCAATAACACCAAGTGCGCCATTGACAAACTTAACCACGACAACACCGGTGTCTTCTGTTTCAATATTGACTAATGCTGTTGTGCTTTTAGCGTAAACGGATTCTACATCACCCATCATCCAAACCAAAAGATCAATGTGATGACTGGCTTGATTTGTAAAAACACCACCATCTTGAGCCCATGTTCCTCGCCAGGGATCTTGATCATAATACTTTTGATCTCGTGCCCATCGAACACGAACAGTGCCTAAAACAAGCTTGCCAAATCGACCTTCAGTGAGGGCTTTTCTTAAGGCAATAACCGGCTGATTAAAGCGATTTTGTTTAACCACAAAAAGCCGAACGCCGTTTTCATCACAAACTCGATTCATCTTGTCCGCGTCTCTTAAGCGAAGGGCCATTGGTTTTTCAACAACAATATGTTTTTTATAGGGAGCAATTTCGTTCGTATGATTGGCGTGATCTCCGCTTGGTGTAAGAATACAAACAACATCAAGATCAGCCTTGGACATCATCTCATGCATATTGGTAAACGATAAAACACCATATTTATCAGCATAAAATTTTGCTCGTTCAGGCTTTATGTCGCAAACAGCAGCAAGCTTAGCACCAGCAATCTGATTTTCTCCCAAAAGCTCTGCATGTTTTTTTGCAATACGACCACAACCGATTAAACCAAAATTTAGCATAAAGAACTCCTTAAAGGACTCCTTCATATCAAGTCTTCGTCAACAAGGCGAGTTTCATTTTGGGTTAATGCAATCTGACATGATCTTCTTGTGGGTTCAGCGACCGTTTGTCAACAGCCACTATTTAGTGGCTGTTGCAAAACAGCCAACTTTTTCGTTGGCTTCGCTCAAATCTCACTG
>CAYMLA010000366.1:0-3192 GCA_964390785.1 uncultured Bdellovibrionales bacterium
GGTTTCCTTCCTCTTGCTTTACCTCCTTCGGGATCGGCCTGAGGAAGTGGACTTACCCGCTCCAGAAGCTTACAAGGGGGAAAAAATTCCCGAAATTGATCCTCGGCGCATCAGCTTTCGAGAAGTCTATGAGATTGTTTTCAGTAACAAAAGCTTATGGTATGTCTGCCTCTCGAACATGTGCTTATATGTTGTTCGGATGGGAGTTATTACCATTTCTCGTATCGCAAAACAAATTATCGCTGTATATGATTGTAGTCGCCCATTGAAAGAACAATTTGAATTTTTCCGAGATGTCCGCTTTTTCCCAAAAGAAATTAATGTTTGTTTGAATAAAGTGGATCTTGTTCCTGTTAATGAACGTGAAAAAACTTTGAAACTTATGCAAAATGAGATTAAAGCCCATTTTGCAAAAAGAAAAATTAGCGTGAAAGATTTCTTTACGGTATGTGCTGAAGATATTGAAGGTATGGAATCTTTTAACGACGAAATCCCAAAAATGATTTTAGAAATTGCAACAAATTCAAGATAAATAAATTACATTATTTTCCTTTTTCCTTTTTCCTTTTTCCATAAATCATATTGTATATAGTGTGAAGTTCATACACATTAATCTGCATTAAATGTATTTATTTTACGAAAATCGAATAATTCCATGTAAGATCCTGGTAAATTTTGCCCTATGATTTTGATCTTATCTAAAATATTAACAATTATCATATTGATTGATTATCGATGAAGTAAAAGAAAATTTGGATAGAATAAAATAAAATAGATAAAAAAATTTAGCCATAGGGTCTGCGACCCTATTTAGAGATAATTTTCTTTTTTTTCTTCTCTCGGGAATCTTCTGTTGCTAAATCTTGTTGATCTACCCAACGAGCCTTTTGAATCATGCGATTGAAGCCCGATTTAAGATGATAGCGACTAGTACTATTAGTAAATTCATAATTTGAGACAATAAAATCTTGTACATTACGTCGTAAAGATCTAGTCCGACTTGATTCCATCAGAGTTCCTTTACGATTTAAGCGCCGATCACGGGCGCGTTTTGCACGAATGGCAGTTTCATATGTAGGATTATAATCAATGTTGAGCACCAAGATAGAATAGACAGTCCGTGCCATTTTCTGGCCTACTTTGATAATTGCTTTCTTAAAGGGTAAATGTTTCACATATTTTTGTTGATATGCAAATTTTCCGAGATCATAATCTTTATTGGGACGATTTACGATTATTGCTGCAGCTTGAGAAAGAACTCGACGAAGATATTTATTGGAATATCGATTTATATGTCCGCGGGAGGTGCTCAAGCCTGAATCATGGATTTGGGGAGTTAAACCACAGAATTTTATCATCGCTTTCCAAGATTTAAATCGGTAGAAATCTCCAAGTTCAACCAAGACTGTCATAGCCGTCACTGCTGCAAATCCGGGGATTTCTAAGAGTTTTTGGTAATTCATACAAAATTCCTCGTTTTGCAAGATTAGCTGTTCTGTACGCCTTAAATAGGTTGCTGCGATAGTTTCTACATACAATAATCGCCCTAAATGCATTTGTAAAAGAAATCGATGACGTTTATCAAGTGAAACATCGGAGTAGGCAAGAAATTCTTTTTGATGCTTCTCTAAGACTTTTGTTGGTCTGTTGTTGTCCTTCAAGTATGAGATGTAAGAATTATAAGCCTCCATGAAGGTCAAATCATGGCCTAACCACCAATCCAATAATTTTAAACACCATTCTGCTTTTAAATTTAAAGGCCCTTTAAAATTGACAAGTGATAGTAGACGATAGATTCGGTTCCGATTTTGAGAAATCTGAGACTGCGTCTTATGGAAGGAGCGCATTGTATCCCTTAATAGAAAGAACTCATTTGTTCCAATATAACTGGCTCGCAGTAATTTTCGATAAAAACTTAACGAAGCTAATCCTTTAGCGTCAGCTTTATCCGAATGATGTCCTAAATCTGTTAGTTTTCGATTCAAGAGCAATGGATTCATCGCTATTATCTCAGTTTCCGTGTTTGAATATTCTCTCGTTAAGGCTTGATATAATGCAATATGATATACTCCAGTACACTCCATCAACATACATTTAATTGGAACATACTTACGCAGAAAATTAAGTAATTCCACTGTCCCTGAAGGTGATGAAGAGAAAACATGCTGTTTCACCTCTATAATTGATCCATCTATAAGCTGTGCACTCAGACACATATTTATCTTGTATTTATGGACATCAAACCCGACACCATAAAAATTAATGGGTAAGGAAGTGTCACCGGCGTTTGAGATAGTTCTTTTGCGAACTAACCGAAAACTTTTTGTAGGTTGTGTACTCATATTTATTCACCAAATTCAGTTGTGTGGATTTGGAACGCTTGCGATATGTTCTAGCATATCCAAGCATCTTTATTTTAATTCAACATTACAGGAAATACGTGTTTTCAGGAAGGCGGTCGGCTGTTGGTTCGTTCCCGCCCGGACAGATGCAATAAGAAAAAATCCAAGACTATTGCAACCGTGTCCCAAGGCATGACGATATTTCGTATGATAGATACATGCAGACTCTATAAATATAGAAAATGTGCCAAAATGAGTCAACATTGGCAATTTAATGTGATTATAGATTAGTATGTTCCATTATCTCTGAAAGATGGTTTATCCTTATGAAGCATCGGCTTGGAATTAAGCTACGCTCCACCTCGCACGATCTGACAAATTTTTTTATAATATTTTGAAGACATTCTTCGCCACATAAAAAGGTCATTGTTCTCAACCGTCCTGGTAAGATCAGAGTTTAGGATCTCAATTGTATTATTGTCGGGTACATATATAAATATTTCTTCTATATTGGTCGTTATCTCTTTATTAAATACAATTTGAACCATAAACTAAATGTATG
Source organism: uncultured Bdellovibrionales bacterium (assembly GCA_964390785.1). GTDB lineage: Bacteria > Bdellovibrionota > Bdellovibrionia > Bdellovibrionales > CAYMLA01 > CAYMLA01. Next base: position 2,905 of record CAYMLA010000366.1, read on the forward strand.
TTAATTTCTTAAGTCGAATTTTTTTGTATTTTATAATTAAATTTTCCTTTTGTTTTTTTGTTCAACTTTAACCACTACACAAGGAGATTGGTGAAATAAGTTTGAAAATTTGATCGAAACTTATAAAGTGAACAAGAAGAAGATTGATGGAAGTAAAATTGAGAAAAGAAAAAAAAATACGAAAAATGCATTTTGAAAAAAAAATATAGAGATGTATTTTTAAAACAGATATTTTTCTACTTCTGGATGATTAAATCCATTTTCTTTAAATGCTTGTCCTCGTTTAAC
>CAYMLA010000367.1:0-3176 GCA_964390785.1 uncultured Bdellovibrionales bacterium
AAATTCTGTTCTGTTGAGACTAATTTTCGTTGCGATTCTTTTTTTCGAATTTTAAATTTAGAAATCCCTGCGGCTTCTTCAATTAAAACTCTTCGCTCCTCAGGCTTTTGAGAGATAATTTTACTAATTTGTCCTTGCTCAATGGTGCTGAATCCTTTTGATCCGGCACCAGTATCTAAAAATATATCTTGGATATCACGCAATCTTGCCTGTTCTTTATTGATCAAGTAATCCGACTCACCAGAGCGATGAAGTCGACGAGTGATCATGATTTCACTGTATTTAGAATACTGAGTGGGAAAAGGACCTCCATCATTTTCAAGAACCAAAGACACTTCAGCCATTCCTATGGACGAATAAGACTCTGTGCCTGCAAAAATAACGTCTTCCATTGAAGAACCACGCAGACTCTTAGCCGACATTTCTCCCATAACCCACTGAAGTGCATCAACAATATTGGACTTACCACAACCGTTTGGACCAACAATTCCTGTGATCCCTGAGTCAAACTGAATAACCGTTCGATCTTTAAACGACTTAAATCCGATGATTTCTAACTTTTTGATTCTCAACTTTTAAGCCCCTTTAAAACCACTTCAAAAATCATTATCATTATTTTGTGGCTGCTGCAAAACAGCCACTTATTTATCAATCAATTTTCATTCAATCACTTGCGAAGAACAGCTTGCGCGGCCGCTAATCTCGCAATAGGAACACGAAATGGCGAACAGCTTACATAATCTAAACCAGCTCGATGAAAAAACTCAACACTGCTGGGTTCTCCCCCATGTTCTCCGCAAATTCCGATCTTTAATTTGGGTTTAACGCTGCGTCCTAAGTCAACTCCCATTTTTACTAATTTTCCAACACCCTCCTGATCTAAGCTAACAAATGGATCTTGGGGCACAATTCCTTGACTCACATAGCTAGGTAAAAATTTACCAGCATCATCGCGTGATAAACCATAAGTCATTTGAGTTAAATCATTGGTTCCAAAGCTAAAAAAATCAGCTACTTCTGCAATTTCATCGGCTGTAACCGCCGCTCGTGGCAATTCAATCATTGTCCCTATCAAATACTCAAATGAAACTCCCATTTCTTTTTGTACAGCCTTAACCTCTTGATCACAAAGCTCTCGCAAAATGGACAACTCTTGACGCGCTCCAACGAGTGGAATCATGATTTCAGGAATCAACTGCTCACCAGACTGAACCACATCACAGGCGGCCAGAGCAATCGCTCGTGTTTGCATCAAGTAAATTTCAGGATAAGTGATTGCCAAACGACAACCACGATGACCCAACATCGGATTAAACTCATGAAGACTGTCGGCTTTAGTTTTGAGCCGATCTAAATCAAAATGAATTCTTTTTGATAATTCTATCATTTCATCTTCTGTGTGTGGAATAAACTCATGAAGGGGAGGATCAAGCAAGCGAATGGTTACAGGCAATCCGCTCATAGCTTTAAAAATACCTGCAAAATCTTCTCTCTGCATCGGTAACAATTGATCCAAAGCTTTTTTTCTGTCGTTTTCATTTTCAGATAAAATCATTTGTCGAACCACATCAATCCGATCAGCACCAAAAAACATATGCTCTGTTCGACAAAGACCAATTCCCTCTGCACCAAATTCTCTTGCGACTTGAGAATCCTTTGGCGTGTCGGCATTGGTTCTAACTTTAAGTTCTCGGAATCCATCAGCGAGCTTCATTATTCGTTGAAAATAATCATCTAACGCTGGAGGAAGAGTTGGAACTTGACCATTATAGACAACACCTGATGTTCCATCGAGAGTAATTATGTCTGCTTTTTTGATGACTTTTCCGGCCACTTTCATTTCTTGAGTTTTATAATTGATTTCAATTTCGCCACAACCGGCAATACAACATTTACCCATACCACGCGCCACGACGGCCGCATGAGATGTCATTCCCCCGCGAGTGGTTAGAATCCCTTCGGCTGCGACCATGCCTTCAATGTCCTCTGGAGAAGTTTCAACTCGAACCAAAATCGTTTTTATCCCTTGCTCTTTAAGCAAAGTGGCTTCTTCACTACTAAATACAACCTGACCATTAACCGCACCCGGGCTTGCTGGCAAGCCTTTCGCTAATTCTTCTTTATTGGCTTTTGAGTCAAGCATGGGATGAAGCATCTGATCAAGGGACTCTGGGCTAATTCTTAACACCGCTTCTTTTTCAGTGATTAAACCTTCATCAATCATATCACAAGCAATACGAAGAGCCGCGCGTGCCGTTCGTTTTCCATTTCGCGTTTGAAGCATCCAGAGTTTGCCTCGTTCAATCGTGAACTCAATATCTTGCATGTCTTTATAATGCTTTTCAAGTTTTTGATAGATTTGAACAAGCTCTTTATAGTTTTCTGGCATAACTTCTTCAAGAGATTTAAGGAGAGTACCTTTTGCATTTTTTTGAGTGATGGGTTGAGGTGTTCGAATCCCTGCAACCACATCTTCTCCTTGAGCATTAATCAGCCATTCTCCATAAAAACTATTTTCACCCGTTGACGGGTTACGCGTAAAAGCAACACCCGTTGCGCTATCATCACCCCTATTTCCAAAAACCATAGACTGAACATTGACTGCTGTTCCCCATTCACTCGGAATAGAATGAAGTCTTCGATAAGTGATCGCTCGAGCCGTATTCCAACTCTTAAAAACTGATGCCACGGCTCCTAAAAGTTGAACTTTAGGATCAGCAGGAAAAGGCTGCCCAGTCTGTTTTTCAACTTTACTCTTAAAAGACTTCACTAAATATTGTAAATCTTCTGTTGTTAAATCCGTATCAAGCTCGCAATTTTTTTTCTTTTTATATTCAGTCAATTCTTCTTCAAGCAACTCTCCATCGATTGAAAGAACAACATTTGAATACATTTGAATAAATCGTCGATAAGAATCCCAGGCAAATCGTGCGTTTCCAGAAGACTCTGCCAATCCGACAACAGTTGTATCATTTAAGCCTAAATTTAAAATAGTATCCATCATTCCAGGCATACTAACACGTGCTCCTGAACGCACGCTCAATAACAACGGATTATGAGGATCACCAAACTTTTTCCCCATCACTTTTTCAACTTTTGACAAATTCTCATCGATTTCACCTAAAACCCAATCAGGTAACTTTTGTCCACTTTGATAATAATGAGAACAAACTTCC
>CAYMLA010000368.1:0-3141 GCA_964390785.1 uncultured Bdellovibrionales bacterium
AGTTCCATCCATCAATACTTGCCATAAAAGCCCATGCTGCAACGATGAAACTCACGCTTGCAACGAGATAGGTTGTTACTTCATGGTCTGCGATGTTGAGTAATCCGACGATGAGTCCGAGTACTGCGAGAACCATTATCCAGCTGTCTGTAAGAGCAAGTGGTGATATAGCAGCAACTATAAGTGCTATTGCAAATCCAATAAGAAATGCGAGAACACCAACTTTATCCATAATTGATTTTTTCTTTTTTGCCATGTTCTACTCCCCCACCTCTACATGGTGGATGAACAGGCTCTTTATATGTTTTGCGAGATGATAAGACTTACTTTAATATTGCGTCGCTCTTTTGTATGGTGACTCATTGTGTTATCTAGAGTATATTCTAAGTCCTTGTAAGAAAGCATATTTGCTCCCAGATCTTGAATATGTTTTTTTATTGCGTCTATAGTGCTTGTTTTGTGCATACTAATAACAAAGTTACTATGCGTGATGGCATAATCAAGGAATTCTCTGTCAGCGTGTCGTTTGCGCGTTCCAAAAGGAGGGTTCATAATAGTACTATCTGCTTCTTCGTCAGTTAAATGAAGTTTTTTGTGTACAATTTTTGCTTTTTTGGAAAGTCCAAATTTCTCAAGATTCTCTTCGAGTAGTATGATTGCATCTTTGTCTTCTTCAATAAAAATAACTTTTTTTGCACCAATAAGAAGTGCAGCGATTCCGAGCATTCCTGTTCCTGCACCAAGATCTAAAATTGTTTTTTCCACAATTTGTTCTTTGTTTTCAGTGACGATTTTTGCTGCGATTTTTGCTGGAGTGAGGTATTGTTCAAGCTGTTCTTTTGCTTTGATGAATGTTTTGAGTTCTGCAAGTTGTGATTCAAGTTGATTCATACAATGAAGATATGGAAGAAAAATTATAAGTGTTGTGTATTCGAACAAACAAAGAATTTTCTTTTTTTTGACATATAGTTTCTAGTATGGATAAGACTTATATACCTCCCTCTTGATATTGTTTTTTCGGGGGTGGATGCAAATTCACAAAGATTTAGAAAAAATACAGGATGCCTTACGGCTCTCATTTGGCGAAGTTCGTTTAGAGATGGATGATCATCTTGCTGCTATTAACGAAAACTCTTCTGAAGTTGCGACTCTGCAGCGTTTTATGCAAGACATTGATGCAAAATTAGAAAAATTAACTGATCGTGTTGATGAATTGTCTTCTCTTATTCAACCAGAAAAAACTAATTTTTGTTCGTTGCAGTTGAATCGAAAAGAGCAAGAAGTATTTTTTATTCTATATTCATATGAATGTCCTTTAACACCTGATCAAGTTGGGAAAAAACTTGGTCTTTCTCGACAATTAGCAGCTCAGTATTTGTATAATCTACAATTAAAAGGAGTTCCTATGATTGCGCGTAATTGGAAAGGAGAGCTGTTTTATTCATTGGATTTGAAGTTTAAAGATTTACAAGCTCGGAAGAATGTGTTGCGTATTTCGCCGAATGTCAAGGAGCAATTACAACATATTTTGTAAAGATAAGAAAAGAATAAATTCTAAAAGATATTAGCAAAAACAACAATTATTAATTATTATATTTTCTAAAACTTTTAGTTAAAAATTAATTATTTTATTTATTGTATTTACAATATATTGTGTTTACTATTTTTTAAAAGTTATAAGCAAAAAGTAGAAAATGTATTCTTAAATAAATTCTAAATTTTTTAAGCAAAAATGATAATTTACAAAAAAATAGCAAATATAAAAATATCTAAAAATTTTAAGCAAAAACTAGTTGTTTCAAAAAAATAATTTATTAAAAATTTAACTAAAAATATTAAGCAAAAAGTATTATTTTTAAATAAATTAGTTCAAAAATAATTTTTCTAAATTATTTAAGCAAAAAGTAAAAGTTATTTTAATATATCTTAGTAATTTATTTCTAACGTCTACATTTTTATACAAGAAGATCACAAAAAAATTATGACACTCGCATTCAAAGGACTGCTTAGCTTCCTCATATTACATGAACTCAACAAAAAACAGCTCTACGGAGAAGAATTAGCACAAAAAATAGGTCTTCGACGAGGTGCTCCACTTACTGCTGGCACCATATATCCAACACTCAAACGATTACATAAACAAAAGCTTCTCACGAGAAAAAAGATTGGAAGAGAAAAATATTATGCCCTCACAGAAAGTGGCGAGGAAGAACTCGAAGAACAATACAAACTCTTCGGACAATACTTCAAAGGACTCAAGAGTAAAATACCAGGAAAAAAGTAGAATTGCTAGTAAATGCTCTTTTTCTCTGGAACATTTCATCAAAAACCCCTACCTTTCTTAACAAAATACTGTGTTTGCGAAGATTTTCCACAACCTTTATATATTAAGCTTCGCATAATGTATATTAGGCGAAGTTTACTTCGTTTTTGGGGAAAAGCATGCAAGAACTAGCGAATTTAGAGTCGGAATTGCGTCTGCAAGGATATAGTGAGCGAACTATTCAGAGTTACATAGCAACAAACGCTAAATTCTTGAAATATGTATCTGGATCTGAAATCTCTGCGGAGAAGATTAAAAATTATTTATCGGAGTTAATTAAACAAAAAAAATCTCCTGCAGGTATTCATTTGACTCGATCGGCTATTTTGTATTTTTGTAATGAAGTCCTAAAAAAAAATATTAGTGGTATTAAAGCACCGAAATTGAAGAAGTCATTACCCGTTATTCTTACCAAAGAAGAGATACGACGGCTTCTTGAAGCAACAAAACATGTAAAATCTCGATTGTTACTTGAATTATTATACGCTTCTGGTCTTCGGGTCTCAGAATTAGTGAATCTTAAAGTACAAGATCTTGAACTTGATGATAGTATTGCTTGGGTTCGTGAAGGAAAAGGAGGTAAGGACAGAATGGTTATTCTTTCAAAAAACCTTATTCAACCCTTAAAGAAGTATTTGAAAGATCGTTCTGGGTATGTGTTTGAGGGACTAAATGGTTCTTTGAGTACTCGTAATGTACAGCTTATTGTTCGTCAAGCGGCAAAACGGGCTAGAATTAACAAACCAGTAACTCCTCACAAGCTCAGGCACAGTTTTGCAACTCACCTTCGTGAAGCGGGTACTGATCTACGTGTTATT
>CAYMLA010000369.1:0-3138 GCA_964390785.1 uncultured Bdellovibrionales bacterium
ATCCAGGTGGAGACTGAATTAAATAGCATTACGTACACGGATGACAAATTTTTTTCTGATGTTCTCACCTGGATGAGCACAAAAAAGTGATAGTCGAGTAGAGTCAAAATCTCTCAATTTCAACCCCCTCTAAGAACTGGACGTGCTTCTTTCGATGCATCCAGCTCACGCCCAGAGACCAAACCTGTCGCCAGTTTTATACGGTAAAATTACTGAATTCAAGTCTTTACACATAAAAATTACCAAGTTCCTTTTTCTTCCATAGATTTTGTATAGTTACCCTAGGATCGTAGGGTGAAAGTGCACCAACATTCCATCGGTATGATTTTCTTTTGGTGTCAAATGGATCTCTCAGCTTAAAGCCATCAGCTACGAGTTGCCACCTCCTATCTCCTTTTCCATAATAATGTCTGTAAATCCAGCGTTTTCTCTTTAATGGATGACGACGTTTACACCAATCCCATATCCATCTCCATAATGTGTTATGGACACGAGAATAAGCAACATGAGTTCGACAGAATCTATAATAATTTGTCCATCCTCGAATTCTACTATTAAGTCCAACAATAAGGTACTTAGTTTGAACTTGTTTATGCTTTCTTATTAGAGTTTTAAGCATTCCCAAGAATCTCTTAATCCTTTCCCTTTGTGGTTGAACCCATAGCGATTTATTTGGATATTTGATAAAACTAAAACCAAGAAATGAAAAACCTTTTTGAAACGTAACAATCTTAGTTTTCTTTTCATTAAGAACAGGTCCAATCTTTTTCATTAGTGATTGAATTCCACGTTTTGCCTTATTTAACATGGTAGATGTTTGGCTCATAACTATGAAATCATCGGCAAATCTAATCAGAATAAGTCCCCTAACTTGATTAATCACTTGATCAAGAATATTTAATGCAATGTTCGATAACAGAGGGGAAATGACTCCGCCTTGGGGTGTTCCAGATTTCGTTTTCAAGAGAGTTCCCATATCGATAATTCCAATTTTTAACCATTTATTTATGACTTGCTTAAATGGTTTTGAAATTTGCCTCAAAATGTGTTGATGATTAAGATGATCAAAACATTTACTCAAATCGGCTTCAAGAATGTGATAATACCCCTTCTTATGTGCCTTTTTAATCATTTCAATAGCATCTTGGCAATTTCTACCGGGTCTGAACCCATACGAATGTGCGTGAAATTTTGCTTCCCATTCAGGTTCTAACGCCATTCGGATCAGTTCTTGATAAATCCGATCGATAATAGTAGGAATTCCGAGTGATCTTTTTGAACCATCTGGTTTTGGAATAAAAACTCGTTTTACAGGAGTAGGTTTATACGTTTTGGAAAAAAGATATTTGGAATTTATTTGTGTTAGAAGATCTATTCGTGATTCAGCAGTTAGATAGACAAGTCCATCAAGTCCTGCTGATGTTTTTCCTCTATTCTTTTGTGTTATTTTTCTAATCGCCAATGCTTTTGCTGCCCTGGAATGGAGCAAAAGACGTTGTTGATCTCTGACTTGTTTCCATTTACCGTGTTTAGTATCGTGATAGATCTTCATTTGGATATTCTTGATCCGAGTTTGGAAACGCCCCCAACGGAGGTTCTGCCACCATTTCTGGGCATTATATTCAAATTCGCTTTCAGTTTTCGGTAATATACGATTATTTGGCATATTAATTCCGTCACACTTCATTTATCAAGTCATCAAACAGTCACTATCATCTGGACGAGGTGAAAGTGGGCATTTTAAGAAATTAAATATAATCTCTTATCCTCACCATTACAGAGAGGCTTTTGCTTTTTCCACCATCCTCTATCCTTTTCCCCATCTACCCTTGTTACCTCGGGTTTACCATTCTTTTTATTGTAGGATACAATGAAATGATTTGGGAAGAAAGGGATTTACCATGTTCCGTATTTTGGACAAAATAAATTCTGTTAGGTACTGACTTTTCCCCGACTTGTATTATCGAACGACTATGATATGAGAACAAAGCATATCATACTTATCAAGCAATAATTGCGTATCAACATCTTTTCACAATCGGTTCTGTAACGGGGTTTAATATCAGTTCATTTTCATTTACCATAAGAATCTAGCCTAGCTTTACCACTTAGATGATGTTTCTAAAGGTAATTACATTGTCCTTGAAGCTTCACACGTAATTGTTACCAATTACGCATGTCCAAGTAGGCTCATCGTGTCGTTAACGAGATAAATAATAATAGTACTCGATGCATATAATGCTCCTATCTTTTATATTCCAAAATACGACTTCATGTCGCACTTGTTCTCCAGAACCTTCAGAAGAGACAGAAGTACATAATCTGACGTTATTTTATTTTTGTCGTATGTGAATTTAAACATTTCTTAATAATCGGTTAAGAATAAAACACTTTGGGAATGGATTCTTAAACATGAAGTTTTGTTCAATAGCTCTCTCAATTTTTATGTCAATTCACTTTAAGATTCATAAAATTGAGGAAATTTAGAGGTTTACTAAAATCACTTGAGTTAAACAAGAATTAGGGTGAAAAAAAGAAAGTCAAAAAAATATATAATTAAAAAACTTCAAAAACCTAAATTCCTTAAAGTCTTAGAGACGACTCTCATGATGAATTGCCTCATTTGGAGTTACAGTTGTAAATCTCTTTATTGAAATCTATATTTGACAATTTTCAATCGATCTAAAGTGTTTTGTGGAATTTACTTGATCTTTTTTTGGGTAGTATGCAGAGGAATATTTCTTCTCCAGCTGCAGGTTTTCTATTACAAAACCAAAAAAAGTTATACTTTCTTCTATTAGGAGTACCTTTATTTCGATACAAGATATACTAATGATATGGAAGTTCAAACATTAAAAGTTAATCAAAAAGGAATGATAACCATCCCGGTTGATCTTCGACGAAAATATCAATTAAAAGAAGGTTCGGAGATTACCATTGTAGATTTAGAAAGTAATCTAATCATTATACCTATTTTCAAAGAGTTTAAAGAAGTTCAAGCAATGTTATCTACACGGGACCAAATAATGGCAGAATACGAAACAAATCGACAAATGGAATTGATTCAAGAAAATGAGTAAAAAATCCATCGCTATACTCGATACTGGAATACTTTCCATCTTTTTATCCTCAAATCCT
>CAYMLA010000370.1:0-3125 GCA_964390785.1 uncultured Bdellovibrionales bacterium
GAAGTTTCGATAACAATATAACTGATAAGAGTGATAGCAAAAATAGTCATCATAAGAGCGACGCCCTTATTGTTTAATCTCATCATAAAAAATTTTAATAGAAGTTTATTCATTTTTTTTCTTTTAAATTCAATTGGCAAAAGAAGTTTCTTTGTTTTCAACTTCTGGATTATTTGGAAAACGAATTGGAGCCACAATTTGTATTGAGATTTTTGCACTTTCCTTTTCATAAGTTTTAGCCATTGAAAGCGTAATTTCAACGGCTTCAGGAAAGCGTCCTGTTGTAGCATCATCGCCTCCCTCTTTGGTTTTCCAATCTTTTACCCAGTCTTGTTTTCCGCGGCCATAATATCTTAGAGAAAATTCTTCAATCTTATCGAGTAGCATTGTTGATTTTCCTCCTTCTTCAACGTCTTTGTCGACCCAAGCCGATGTCCTTCTGAAAAGACAAGTTGTCGTTTTGTCTGGTTCCGCACGGCTTTGGCAGGATTTTGTGAAGTAACCCACCTCCATATAATCACTGACATATTCATCTTGAAACACGGGATAGTTATTTAATGTAACAAAGTTAACACGATCGTTAGATCCTATAAAATGAGTTTGTGAAGTTTCTTCATTTTGATCATTATTTGTCTTAAAACGACTGAGTCTTTGATTAGCTGGGGGAGCTTGTGCTGGACTCGTTTTTTTTTCAATTCGTTCTAGAATTTCTTTGTTATAGTCGCGAAAATGAAAAGCGAGATTAAAATCAGATTTAATAACTCGCATGGTGTCTCGAACAAGCGCAAATTGGTCCATTTTTTTTTCAATTTTACCTTTTGTCATCAAGGAATGTTGAAGGGTTTGTGAGATCAAAACGGTCATTGTGGCTAAAATGGTTGTGGCAATAAGAACCTCAATCAAAGTGAAACCACAATTTGAATGTTTATTCACCTTGATCCCCTTGGTTTGTTAACCCAGGCTGTCCTCCAAATCCTAAAGCTAATGGAGTATCAAAATTAACAAAATAAGTGCTGAGAGAATATTTAAGATCTTTATCTTTAAGTTGAGTGATTAAAGTGAGTCGAACTTCTTTGACTGATTTGTTAATATAATCAGTCATTGTTTTAATCATTGTGGTGATCATTTCGTTTGCCCCACCTTCTTCGGCAATCATGGCTGCGGAAAGATCAGGAAGTTCAAAGTCCTTTGATTCAATTAAACAATGATACTGTTTAAAATCGTCTCCAAAGTCACAATCTAACTCTTCAGGGATGGAGGCTGGATCATCAGAGTATTCTAATTCAATTTCAGTCATTTTTCGTTCAAGAAGTAAAGCAACTTCTTCGGCAAGTTGTGCTTTATTCACACGCATAATATTTCCACTCCAACTATTAGAAAGCAATATAAGTCCGGAAGATAGAATGGACACAGCGATGAGAGTTTCGATAAGAGTAAAGCCTCTTATGATTCGATTTTTCCACCAGCGATTTAAAACGAAAAGACATAAAGTGTAATTTTTTTTAAATATAAATTTAATCATTGTTCTAAGTCTTTATAATCAAAGTTTTCTTTAACTAAATCGACTCTTCCGGTTAGAGGATGAAAAATCAAAGACCAATTGAGTCGATTATCATCACTTAACTTTACCACAGCTTGTTCAATAAGCCCATGAGGAAAAAAATGCACATATCCAATTGCTGTATTATATCCTTCTGGACGTGCGCTTGTTTGGACTGCTGAAAAAAAGTAAGGTTCAGGTAAGAATTGTTTTTTTAAAAGAGATTCATCCATTTGAAAGGGAGATTCTTGTTCATTGTCCCCTGATTTCCATTTTTGTTTTTGTTCTTCCTCTTCTTGTTGTTTGATTGTTTTTAGCAAAATCGATTGGGAAGCTGATTCAACCCAAAAAGCAAATCCTTTTTCTTCAGGATCTTCTTCAAGAGTAAAGGCAATTCGGTAAGTGGTTTTTTTTAATCTTGACATATTGTGAAGTTGTTTGGATAAAACAATGATTTTTCGAGTTGAAGCGTTAATTTTTTTTTGAGGAGTCGTAAGCCGTTGAGCACTATAAGCGATAATGACTCCGATGATGGTTAGTACAACCATGATTTCGATGAGCGTTAATCCTGAAACAGAATGAATTTTCCGATAAAAAAACACTATTTCTCTATTATTTATGGTTTAAATTATTTATGGTTTAAATTCTATTTTTTGATACGATTAATGGCTTAGAGATCTTCAGAAGAAATATCGGCATCATAGCCTGATCCTTCAGGACGACCATCTTTTCCTAAGCTAATAATAACAAAATTTCCTCCATCAACTTGATAGATCAATTCATTGTTCCAAGGGTCTTTAGGAACTCGTTTGAGATAGGGCTGTGGTCCCCAATTCTGACATTCGTCTTCTCCTGGAGTATCAATGAGAGCTTCAAGTCCAGCACCTTCTGAAGGAGCATTTCCACAATCAAGTGCGTACATGTTAACGGCGTCAACAACAGAAGAAATAAGAATTCGAGCTTCTTTAACTTTCGCTTTATCGGATGCACCCAAAAAACGGTTGGCTAAAAGAGCCATTAAGCCCCCAATGATTGTAAGGACAATCATAATTTCAATTAGAGTCATTCCTCTTTGAGTATTATTTAATCGCATTGATGAACTCCTTCATTCTAAAAATTAACGAATGGCCATTGCAACGTATTTAATGTACGACTCGTTACAATCCTTTGTGTTTTAATATCTTACATAGAATTGCCTGTAATTTCCAGAAAAAGAATTTTTCTGCAAACGCTTATAGCACGCATCGCAACAAAATCATGCTGTGAAGAAAAGGCGAAGGGTTTGCGGACTTAGCTGCTTGGTTGATTTTGTAAGGCACTTTTTTGTTGGTCCAGTACAGCTCAGCTTAAGTCCTTCGACATTTTTTTGCATTATGCCAAATTTTAACTTTAAACTCATTTTTCAGAATTTCTATTCTATAGGCGTCCTATTTCAGGGCTTTTTGGGTAAAAGTAATTTAACACACTAAAGTTTTGTTTTGAATACTAAAACATTCAAGCATGAGTTGTTCAAAAATCCATTTGCTGATTTAGTGGCTGTTGCAAAATAGTCAAATTTGAGGCGCGCGAGATCAAATCGAACGAG
>CAYMLA010000371.1:0-3125 GCA_964390785.1 uncultured Bdellovibrionales bacterium
TGATCATATCTTCTGTCGAAAATTTGTTCTCAATAATTTATCTAATAATACAACTCAAATCAGTGGATTTTGTCGCTTTAACATCTCTGTGCAATTTTCTTCATTTCAAAATAAAAATTTTGTATTTATTTCTGAATCAGAAATTAACAAAATTCAACCTGAGATCAATTTTAAAACATGTTTTCAACATCTTTTAAAAACAATTCAAGTTCAAAACAACCTCTTTTACTATCTTGAAGGCAGCACAGAAGAGCTCTTTATTAAATCTCAATAATTTACCTCTGAAGGCTTGACTTTTTTTTAATAAAGTTTAAAGTTTTTTTTGTGAAAACTTCAAATATCAGGCAAGCACTACAAGAATTACTTGAAATTCCAAGACAAATTGATCAAATCAGAAGATCTTATTGGGGTTATTTAGGCACTATTACTCGAAAAGAAATCGTATTACTTAACGCATTAGCAATCACAACTGGAATTATTACGGGTTATGTCGCTATTGGATTTAGAATGCTTATCGGATTTTTTCAAAATTTATTGATGCATTCTCAAATTGGCTTTCATCTTGTTTCTCCCCTTGAACACAATCTTGGATATTTGGTCATTCTCCTCCCTCCCTTTGGTTTATTTGTTGTCGCTTATATTACAAAATACTTTGCTCCTGAAACAAAAGGCCACGGTGTCCCTGAAGTCATTGAAGCTGTTATCAGAAATGAAGGAAGGATTAGAAAAAGAATTGTTGCCCTTAAAGCTCTCACATCAAGCATTACGATCGCGGTAGGAGGATCTGTTGGGCGGGAAGGCCCTATTGTTCAAATTGGTTCTGCTACAGGTTCTTCTCTTGGACAACTTTTAAAAATGAATCCTAAAATTATAAAAACTCTAGTTGGATGTGGAGCTGCTGGTGCTGTTGCCGCAACATTTAATACTCCTATTGCAGGAGTCATATTTGCTGTTGAAATTATAATATTAGAGTTAAAAACAAAATCTTTTATTCCTTTGGTTATTAGTTCCGTTTTTGCAACAGGAATATCTCGCTACTATTTAGGAAATGACCCGGCTTTTTTTGTTCCAACAAATTCTTTTGGTCACATCACTGAATTGATTTTTTATGTCGGTTTAGGCATTCTTGCTGGTTTTATAGGAGCGTTCACCATACGTTTTTTGTATTTTACAGAAGATCTTTTTGATCAAGCTGAAATTCCGTTTTTTTTTAAACCCCTTATCGGAGGATTAATCATTGGTCTAATGGGTTTTCATTTTCCACAAATTTTTGGCGTTGGATATGAAACAGTATCTTCAGTCCTTTTACAGGGAAGTAGCATTGAAATCATGCTTATTCTGATTCTTTTAAAAATAATTGCAATGAGTGTTACTTTGGCTGCTGGTGGATCAGGAGGAATATTTGCCCCTTCACTGTTTATTGGAGCAATGGTTGGAGGCTCCTACGGATGGATGATTAATTATTTTTTTCCAGGTGCCACGGCGGGATACGGTGCTTTTGCTCTTATTGGTATGGCAGCCATGTTTTCTGCTACTTGTCGAGCAGCATTCACTTCAATTGTTATACTTTTTGAAATGACATTAGACTATGATATTATTCTTCCCTTAATGTTTGTTTGTGTATTTGCTGACCAAATTGCTCGACTTCTTTGCCCAGACACCATGTATTCACTCAAACTTAAACGCAAAAATGTGAATATTTCTTCTGACATTGAAGTCGATATTATGAAAGTTACACCAATAAAAAAAATCATGCAAAAAACACTTGTTGTCGCTTATGAAGATATGACGATGGAAGAAGCTCAAAAAAAACTTCTTTCGTACTCACATCATGTCTACCCTGTTGTTGATCAAAACGAACGATTTAAGGGACTTTTGCTTCATGATTTACTTAAACAAATTGATCATAAATCAAAAAAAGATAAAGTTAAAAATCACATTAAACCAACTCTTTGTGTTGTTGGTGAAAATGAAACTCTTTTTGAAACATTAAAAAAAATTGAAAAACATCGTGATCCACGCTTTATCGTAATTGATAAAGATTCTAATAAACTCAAAGGAATTGTTTGCCCAACAGACTTTATTCGTTTTTCTGTTCACGAAGAATCTTCTAATTAGTGGGTAAAAACACTTTATTGAGCTATCTTCTTACCAGAGGATCTCATTGAGGAACAGTGACAGAAAGCCAAGAATCTTTCGGCTCATCAAGATGAGTTTCATATTATTCCACGGATTCCAGAGTAAGGTCACTCGAAGCTCCATTTTCGGTTATCGTTACCTGTTCACAGCCATTAAACTCGATTTGTGCAGAACCATTAATTGATCCTGTATAAGTTCCAGTCATTTCACCGCTGACAGGAAGTGAACAATCACTGGAGTACTCAAGATTGGAGACTTCATAAACCGCAGTGTAACGAGCACGATTGTGATTCATTTGTAAACGACCGCTTTCAATCAAGCGTGAAGAGCGCTCTAAGCCACCACTGATTACAAAGGGAGATAAGGTTCTAACTGAAACATCGGCTCGCACGCGATTGTTTTTCATGATTTGATGGTGCTTGCCTAAAATCTCCAGTTCCCAACCGCTAGCCGTTCTGGTGATTTTTCCGCCACCGCCATAACTTTGTTCCATATAATCACTATCTTCTTCTGAGCTTAATAAAAATATAGCGCCGCGAAGGCCGCTCACTTGACGATTCATGGTGCGGATCACATAAGCACCCTCGTTGTCTAGCGAACAGTTGGCATCAGAGTAATTAAGTGCTGCTTCACCGTTGAGTAAGCGACTACTGTTGCCGATTTCGCAATCGCTCCACTCGACAGAACGAACACCGTCGGTACAGGTCGCCGAACGAGTGCGCATACAGGAAGCGGCCTGAGCTGGAGTTAACAAAGTCATCCAAATAGATCGAGACTTATTATAAAAAGCGGCAAAGCTTGAGGCGGCCTGATCATCTAAGGTGCTGGAAATTGAATCATTGGCGATGCTAAGTGAATCGGCGGTGCCACCCGTTGAAAAAGCATTATCGGTTTCGGTGTTTGATTTACAACCAGCTAAACCAATAAGAACCAATAAAAGAATTAATTTATTCATTCTTAAACCTCCTTTTATTAATTTTTATTAT
>CAYMLA010000372.1:0-3107 GCA_964390785.1 uncultured Bdellovibrionales bacterium
GAAGGACAGAAAGGCTGAAGATTTGTGGATAACTAAGGGTAGCTTAGATTTTTACCGCGCTTTTGTGAGGTGATTTCGCAGCAGCCGCTATGTAATTATGTTTATTTTTAACAAATTTTCAAAAAAACTTTACGCCAACAACTTTAACTTGAAATTAAAATTATTACCAAATAACGTAATCAGATGGCCATTCAAAACTACTATTTGTTGGAGAGAAGTTCATGAAATCCATTGCTACACCCGTTTACATTTTGTTATTGTACTTTCTATCCATTTCATGCGTTGGCATCTGTGAAGAAAGCGCGTCAGGACTTTATAAAAATTATTGGAACAAGTGGATCATTGATTCTGGTGGAAATGGAGCTGATGGCGTTCACTTAGGCGACATTAATAATGATGGTTTAGTTGATGTCGTCTCTGGATGGGAACAATCCGGTAAAGTGAAAGTCTACATCAACCCTGGACCCAACCAAATTAAAAAAGATAAGTCTTGGATTGAAAAAAATATTGCCAGAAATATGGATTTAAAAGGAATTGAAGATGCAGCATTTGTAGACCTTGACTTGGATGGCTTAATTGATAGTGTTATCACTAGTATCGAGGGGAGAACAATGTCTCTCGGCGTCCATCATTTGCTAAAAAACCTAGATGACGAGGGCAAAAATCAATGGAAAAATGCCTTTCTTGTTCCTGAAAGAAAGTCCGCTTACATGAAGGCAAGGGCTGCTCAACTTGATGGTTTTGGTGGAGCTGATATCGTCGCTGGCACAAAAGAAACAGCCCACGAGAAAGCTGGCATTTACTGGTTTAGAGCTCCTAGCAAGAAAGACGTTTTTAAACTCTTTTTGTGGCAAAGATTCTATATCGGAGAAGTGGACACTAAAACAACAACATTAGTTGTTAAAGACATGAACAAAGATGGTTTTCCTGATGTTGTATTTTCAGGAAGAGAGGGCATAGGTTGGTTTAAAAATCCTGGGTTTGATATTTTACAACGACAAACAGATAATGATATTACTGTTTGGGAAAAAGTTGCAATCACAGAATCAGGAAGTGAATTTTCATTTTGTTTTCTCGATGAAGACTCTCTTGAAGATCTGGTTGTGGCAACCTCGAACAAATCAAAAATGATTGCCAAGTGGCTTAGACGATTGGACACAACAGGAATAAATTGGGAGGAGTACCCTATCTATTCAAATGGCAATGTAAAAAACAAAAATGTTAAATTTGTATTAAAGGGAACATCATGTGGGTTTATTGATGATAACGATGTTATTGACTTAGTTTTCACAGCTTCTGGCTCAGGTCCTGGCCTTTTTAAACTTTCTCCTATTGATGGCAACCCAATCAGCAGTCAATGGGATCTCGTTCCTCTCACTCCGCCCACAAAGAGAATGAAATACGACAATGTTGAATTAGTTGACTTAGACCAAGACGGTGACCTTGATGTTATCACAACTGAAGAAGGAGAAGGTTTTTGGACTCATGGCGAAGGTGTTCTTTGGTTTGAAAATCCTCTTTACTGATTTTTGGCTATATCCGACTTTCTCAAAATAAAAGCATCATTAACTCCCTTTGTAATGTAGAGTTTTAGAGTGCTCTACTTCGTTCTACCAGAACCTTTTTAATAGAGATGGGCTCAACATGGTTGTTCGATTCTATTCACCACTGAGAATTCACAGAGATTATCAATCAATTTTGACTTAAACCGTAAAAATTGAGTTTCTCTGTGGCTCCTATAACAAAGCTAAATTTTAACAAACCCAATTGAGTCATTCTGAGGCGAAATTCCTCTGAAACAGCGGATCTCGATCACGGAACAACAGTTGAAGTTTGGCTGAATAATAAAACAAGAAGGTTTAGAAACGAGAACAGGGCTATTAAAGTAAAAAAAATCAAACTTTAAAAAGATGATTTGAAATAATTGACAATGGACACCCCACGACTGTAGGCTTCAACCAAAACGAACTGGAGTGGATATTGTGAAATTACTTAAAGAACTATGTGAGAGTCCTGGAATTTCTGGTCATGAACAAAAAATTATTGACATTATGTCTCGTGAGCTAAAAAAAATAACGGATTCAGTTTATTGTGATGGGATTGGCAACGTCATCGCCTATAAAAAATCAAATTCAAAAAATTCTCTTAAAATCATGTTAGCAGCTCACATGGATGAGATCGGGTTTATTGTCACGCATATTGATGCCAATGGTTTTATTCGTTTTTCTGGTCGAGGAGGACATTTGCCAAGGGTTTTGCAGTCTCAGCGGGTGCAAATTTGTGGGCGTAATCACTCCGTTTTGGGAGTTGTAGAATCTAGCCCATCTTGGATTTCGTCAGATCGAGACAGTTCTCAAAAAGCTCCAGAGATTAAAGATATGTTTATTGATACTGGCTTAACACTTAAAGAACTTTCAAAGAAAATTGAAATTGGAGATGCAATAGTTTTAGACCGTTCTTTTGTTGAACAAGGCGATATTTGTATTGCAAAGGCATTTGATGATCGTATTGGTTGTTATGTGCTTTTAGAAGCAATGAAACGGTTAAAAGACAAGCCGCTCAAAGTCGATGTGTACGCCGTAGGAACAGCTCAAGAAGAGGTTGGAATACGAGGTGCCCTAACGGCAGCTCGTGTTATAAAACCTGACATTGGAATTGCCCTTGATGTAACTTCAGCCATGGATGTGCCAAGTGTGGCAGAACATCAACAGGTTTCAAAATTGGGTGCAGGAACAGCTATAAAAATTCATGATGGGGGGAGCATTTCCAATAGAGGATTTGTTGAGTTTTTAAAATCACTCGCTCGAAAACATAAAATTAAATTTCAATTGGAAGTTCTTCCATTCGGAGGAACAGATGCACGTGGAATGCAAATGTTTGGTGAAGGGCCAGTTTGTACGATTTCAATCCCCACACGATTTGTTCATTCTCCGAATGAAATTATTCATAAAAAAGATGTCGAGGCCAGTATTGAGTTGCTTGTGCGATTTCTTGAAAATGCCCAGAGTTGTAAAATGAGTTTTTAATTGTAAAAAATATTCTAGCAACTCACTTCTATACTATA
This sequence comes from uncultured Bdellovibrionales bacterium, assembly GCA_964390785.1. Taxonomy (GTDB): domain Bacteria; phylum Bdellovibrionota; class Bdellovibrionia; order Bdellovibrionales; family CAYMLA01; genus CAYMLA01. The sequence continues at coordinate 3,065 of CAYMLA010000372.1, forward strand.
AGACTCTCAGATCTCGTTTTTTTAAGCAAATTTATCATTACGC
>CAYMLA010000373.1:0-3097 GCA_964390785.1 uncultured Bdellovibrionales bacterium
GCGACGTACTTAATGTACGCCTCGTTCGATTTGAACTCGCGCGCCTCAAATTTGATTGTTTTATTATACTGTTTTAATAGTGAAGAAAGCAAACTGCAAAACAGCCAACTTTTTCGCAACAAGCACTATTTAAGTCAGCTGTCGCAGTCCTTCAAAAAGAACGATTGCTACTGAAGTCGCCAAATTAAGACTTCGGATAGGCCCATACATTGGTATAGTCAACGCTTGATTAAAATTAGAATAAATTAAACTCTCGTCTAATCCTTTTGTTTCTTTTCCAAAAACCAACCAATCACCTTTTTGATAAATATTCTCAGAATAACTTATTTTAGCTTTTGTTGAAAAATAAAAGACGCGTTTTAAATCTGAAACTTGATTATTCCAATCAGAAAAATGAGGATATTTTTTCCAAGTCAAATGAGGCCAATAATCAAGACCTGCTCTTCTTAATTGTTTATCATTAATCTCAAACGCAATAGGCTCAATTAAATGAAGATGACTCTTGGCTCCTACACATGAGCGTCCGATATTGCCTGTATTTTGTGGAATTTCTGGCTCAACCAAAACAACATTAAAAAATGGATCCTCACAAAAAGTTAAGGACATACGAGAAACAACTCCTAGTCAAGATAACGGAAAACTTCTTTACCATATTTTGTTAGAGCCAATCGTCGACCTTTGTCTCGAATAATTTCCAAATTCATTAACTCTCTATAGAGATCTAAATCGATAGGAATTATATCACGACCTGACGAGGATCCGAGTCTACGAATATAACTTTTTTGTCTTGATGTTAAAATTGATGTCATTGCCGGTCGCTCTTTTAACGATTTCTCCCAATCACCATCAATAATCAGTGCTGCTGATCTGGGCAATTTTGATGGATTGATAAAGTAAGCAAATGCGACTTGATCATGTTTAATCATCTCTTCACCGTGTTTCGACCTTGAAAAAACAGCAGCCTCTCCACGATAACAAAAACTATTTTCAGGCTTAATTGGATCAAATCCATGGAACTCATCTAAAAGATTAAGCAACAAATGATTGGCTTCCATCTCAAACAAAGTCCCTTTTATCTCTTGTTGTCCTTGATTAAGCAAAACAGGAAATCCAACAGCTAATCGATAAACCGAACCAAAAACATAGGCTGTTTGAGTTGACAATACAAACTTACTAATTTTATCAAAATGAACCATACCTTCAGACATTGATCCATAGCCAAAAAAAGTAATACTCGACATATCCCCCCCCTTAAAACGTCTCAATAGAATAACTCGTGGCTGTTGCAAAATACATGGTAAACATCGTCACTAACTTTGCAGTCCCTCTTACAAAATCAGATCGGTTTACTCTTTTATCAAAATTTTTTATTCTACGCAACCAAGACTCTTAATTTGTGTAACATGAACGTTAAATCCCTTTCAAATTCAGAAACGCGAGGCATTATTTCTGTCTCTTTTTCTTTGATAAAAGAAAACATCAACACTTCTTTTCTTTGCCATAAACACATCTTATTTTTATACTAAATCAATGTGATAATATAGTTGATTGTTTTGCTGCTTGCCTCAGTGGCTGTTGATAATGACCATTTAGCAACAGCCACTAGTTGTAACGCTTAAGGCGGGTTATATGAAAAAAATTGAAGCGATAATTAAACCTTTCAAAATTGATGATGTTATTGATGCTTTAAATGAAATCAATATTGAAGGCATTACTATTACAGAAGTTAAAGGTTTCGGTCGTCAAAAAGGTCGAAGTGAACTTTACAAAGGGGCAGAATATGTTGTTGACATGCTTCCAAAAGTTAAAATTGAAACTGTAATCCCAGATGCCTTAGTTGAACTTGCCATAACTGCAATTCAAAAATCTGCACAAACTGGAAAAATTGGAGATGGAAAAATTTTTGTTTCTTCACTTGAGCAAGTTATACGAATTCGAACTGGAGAAAAAAATGAAAATGCAATATAGTGTCTATTTTGTAGACGTCACTGGGGGATAATAATTATGAACTTAATAGAAGTTAAAAAATTAATTCAAGACCACAATATTAAAATGATTGATTTAAAATTTTGTGATCTTCCTGGTATGTGGCAACACTTAACAATACCCGCAACTGAAATTTCTGATGAGCTTTTTGAAACCGGCACTGGATTTGATGGAAGCTCCATTCGTGGATGGCGAAGCATTCATGATTCAGACATGCTTATCAAAGCTGATCCTTCAACAACAACAATTGATCCTTTTATGCCAGTACCTACTTTATCTATGATTTGTGATGTTCATTTACCAGACACGGGACAAATCTACAATCGTGACCCTAGACAAATCATTCGCAAAGCTGTTTCTTATCTTCAATCAACAGGCATTGCTGATGAAGTTTTTTTTGGACCTGAAGCTGAATTTTTCATTTTTGATGATGTTCGATATGATCAAGACACCAATACTGGTTTTTATTTTCTTGATTCAGATGAAGGAACATGGAACACAGGCACCTCAGAATCAGGACACAACCTCGGATACAAACCAAGATCAAAAGAAGGCTATTTTCCAGCAAAGCCCTCTGATTCCCTTCACGACATACGAACAGAAATTTGTCTCGAACTCGAAAAAATAGGCATTCAAGTTGAAAGACATCATCATGAAGTCGCTACTGCCGGTCAATGTGAAATCAATTTCAAATATAACACAGCACTTGTTATGGCAGATCAAATAATGTGGTTTAAATACATTGTTAAAAACGTTGCCCGAAGGCACAATAAAACAGCCACTTTTATGCCGAAACCTCTTTACGGAGACAATGGAAGTGGAATGCATACTCATGTTTCATTATGGAAAGACGGAAAACCTCTCTTTAGTGGAAATAAATATGCAGGACTATCTGAAACTGCGTTGTATTTTATTGGTGGAATCATTAAAAACGCACCAAGTCTTTGTGCTTTAACAAACCCTACAACAAATTCATATCGTCGACTTATTCCCGGCTTTGAAGCTCCTGTTAAATTAGCCTATAGTTATAAGAACAGATCTGCAGCCATTCGCATCCCAAATTCAGGAACAAATCCAACTGTTGGCTAAGCAAGCCCGCGCCATCGAACGC
>CAYMLA010000374.1:0-3092 GCA_964390785.1 uncultured Bdellovibrionales bacterium
ATTGTTTCTGTTGCACGAATGTAAAACAAAACCTGTTCCGCTTTGTGGAAAATCATAACAAATAATTGCCCAGCCGTTGGATTCAAGCCAGCTTAAAATTACTTTTGTAATTTGTTCTTCTGTTAAGCGTCTCTCCATAATGATCCATTAGGAAATAATATAGCGTCAGCAAAATATGAAAATACTCTAATATGTTTTACTTTTGAAAAAGTTGAACCATATCTAACCTGCATGTAATAGCGAGGAATTTCGGAGTTAGTCAGGTCTGAATAATCTTTTGTTAGTAAATTTTTACTCTCACTAGCTTTTACCGCATTAATGAAGTCATTTATATCACTCTTACTGCCGCCAAGATTTAACGTTTCATTTTCTTCATCAATACTAATTTCTCCCCACGCTAAGACTAAATTATATTTTCTTTCCTCAAACGATTTACCTTCTCGGCAAACAAGATAATCTATGGCAGCAAGAGCGCCAGGATATGGGTCTCCTCTAAACGCAGCATCAATTTTGTAAATTATAGTTTCATTTCTGCTTTTAATAAGCTCTCCAATTTGATAATTAGGGTTTTCAAAGTTTGATAAATGATTGAGTAAATAGCTTGTAGGTACTTTAATAGTTGCAGATAAAGGAGACATGTTTGTGTGCCCGCCCTTAGCTGCGTACTCTGCCTGCATGAAATTTTTTCTATCAATTATTGTTCTTTTACTGAGGAGCTTAGAGCGTCCCTCAATAACTCCTCCATTTTCAACAACACCAATTATTTCGTTTATTGCGGCAAACATTTTTTGCATTTCTTGACCAGTAGAATCTGGACTTCCTGTATATTTTCTGTTGCTGTCAAATTTTAGACCCTTATTGATCAAATTTGGTGCAGATTCAGCGTTTTGTGTATGACTTTGATAATCTGAGGGGAAATAATATAAAAGTGCTGGAATTTTATAAATAGACATCACATCATCAAGAGCTTTGAAAACCAATGGATTTATTTTATCCCACTTCGGCGGAGTATTTTGGCGTGTAATTACTGCAGCTTCTGGGTAAATGTAAAAAGCTGGAACATCATTTTCAACTGACGCAGCCAGCCTAGCAAATCTTTGAAAGGCATTATGTCCAGTACCAGCTTCCGTAGAAACTTCTATTGAAAAAATTGGCTCACTATCTATTTCAACAATAATATCTGGTGCGTCAAGATAGAGTATCTGCTTGATATGATCTGGCATTGTATGAAAGTTTTTTGCATTGTTAGCATCACTCTCATACATTTTCTTTTTTGTATAGGTTTTATTATTGAGATTAGTATTATCAATAATATAATCTGCAAAACTTTCTGTGCTGTACCAAATTCTATAATTCATATTATTTAAGATAGGTTAATAATGTTTTGGCAACAGCCTGAGCTAAAAGAGGAGGGACTGCGTTGCCAGTTTGTACTCGTCCCTGTACTGTGCCACCTTCCATAATGAATGTGTCGGGAAAGCTTTGTATGCGGCATCTCTCTCTGATAGATAACCCTCTTGTGTCTTCTGGGTGCCCAAATTGAAATTGCGGTCTGATTCCTCCCGATACTTGTGTTGGACTTAAAATATCCCAGGCAAGTCTTATTCTTTGCTTAAATTTTGGGTACATAGGGTTCCCCGGCTTCGTATCAGCAATTTTTTTTATTGTATCCTCAGGATGATTTGGAGCTTTATGATTATTTAATTTGTTGGTTTTAATATTTTTGCGCATCATTTTTTGATAATCTGAACGAGGAACACTACCGTATACATTTTTTTCTTCGTTAGGTTTTAAAGATGGCAAATCGCCGATAGCATCTTTTATATTTGTGTAAGGTTTTTTTGTTCCTGGTCCGTGAGTTTTAATAATATTTTCAAAGTCAAATTCTTTATTGATTTCTTTTGATAAGCCAACAAAAACTAATCTTTCACGTTTTTGGGGTACCCCATAGTTCGGGGCGTAAAGTAATTTATGAGCAACTTTATATCCGCCACTATCTTCAATGCCTTTTTTTATTGCTTCTACAAATTTTCCATTAGCTGTGCTTTTTAGACCCGATACATTTTCTAACATTACAGCTCGTGGTTTAAGTTCTTTGATTAATTTTAAAAATTCTAAATACAAAAAATTACGATTATCGTTTTCGTGGCGTTTCCTATTGTTTAATGAAAACCCCTGACAAGGAACTCCGCCAATTAAAACATCTATCTTTCTTTTTCCAATAATTTTTTTAATATCATTGATGCTTGTTTTTTTTACATCTCCAAGTATGGCAAAAGAGTTGGGATGATTTTTCTTGAATGTTGCTATTGAGGGTGCATGTATATCAATACCTAGTGCAATTTCATACCCTGCCATTTCAAATCCAAGAGAGGTGCCGCCACAACCGCAAAAAGCCTCAACGACTAAAGGTTTCTTGCCGCTAATTTTCCCTTTAAATAAGGTGGGGTCGTCGTGGTGGTAGTAGCCATTTTCTTCTACTTTTGTCTGTTTATCCCAGATTGATTTTTTCTGATTTTTCATAGTTTGATTATACTCTATAGAGTTTCTTAAATAAATCGTTTTCTGGAGCGTAGCGGAAGAAAACACCATATACCCCCCTCTTAAAAAATTAAAAATAAAATTTGTTCATTATAGAAAAGTGTTAGGCGTTAGCCGTAAAAAGAAAAGCATATTTCATATAACGTTACTCATGTCTGAAGTTTTTGAAATACCTTATTAAAATTAATATTCATTTCAAAAATTTGGGTGAAAGAAATTTGCACTCATTATTATAATCCATAAAGGCAAATTTCTGTAACCAGATATGAGTTGTTGTACGTAGTAAATTTTTTATCTTGTTTTTTATATCTCTAATCTTTTCTATAAGAAAAGAAAATTTGATTTTTTTGTTTTGAAAAAATAGAAGAGGGGAAGTGAAGGGGTAAATTCCCGAAGCCCAAAACTCCATACTATAAATTATCAAAATCATTGTTTGATATGCCTAATCCCAAGTTTCTCATAATCTGAAAAGCGTCAGATGGTCTGCCTAAAAAATATTTCTTATCATCAGCTGAGTTGACATACCAGGCCTCTCCATTGTTTTCTACTTG
>CAYMLA010000375.1:0-3090 GCA_964390785.1 uncultured Bdellovibrionales bacterium
GTCGAGTGGGTTGAATAGAAACCAACCGAGTGTCATAAACTGGAATTTTACTTCCTCCCCGCATTAAGCCTTCATACGACGTCAACTTCAATTGACAAGGCGAATTGTAACAGGAGTGACAAACGGCACATCGGCGATCGATAAGAGGCTGAACATGATCCAAATAAAGGTCATCAAATTCGATTTTTGATTGTTTAAATTGAAAGAAGTTAAGACTTGTTCCTGCTTCTTCAGAAAAAGCAAACAAACTTAAAATAAAAACAAAAACAAATTTCATTAAATGTCCTCTAAAGCAATTTAATTAAGTTGAATGTTTTTTTCGTTTGAATTGACATGATAACATTCAGAGATCTCCAACAAAAAACTTTTCAATTGAGGCACATACTCATTTGGAAAATATTTAAGCCCTTTTAAATGTCCAGCTTCTGGCAAGTTCAGTTTTTTCCAATTAATGTGTTGATGGGGTTCAAAGACTTCATCAATTTCTCCTGGCCGAACAAGATGATCTTTCCACCCTCTGATAGATAAAATCGGAAATTGATCAGGGAATTTTTTTAAGTCAGAATAAAATTCTTTATTTGGATTAAGAGACCAAATAGGCATACCGATACCTGACAATAATAATTTCATCGGAATTGATTTAATTTTTTTTACAGATGAAAAATAGCGCCAATAAGCCGTCCATCGACCTAAAAAAGGACCTCCATCACAAATTAATCCTTTTATATCAACAGCCCTTCTTCGCGCAATAGCTTCAATGGCACTAGCAGAAGGACTTGAAAAACTAAAAACAATTTTATTACCCGGAACAATATTTAAAATATTTTCAATTTCATCAGCCCAAACATGTCTTTGACCAAATTTGATCATTCTTGAAACAGGCACGGTTGGTTTTGAAAAAAAATCCTGACTTAAATCAAATGTCACACAATTATAACCCAATTGTTTTATCAGTCCAACGTGACGAGCGAGGGAACGTTGTTTTCCACCGTAATGATGTACAAAAACAATGACCTCTTGAAATTTTCGATCATTACAGTGGTGCCATCTTCCCTTGCCCGGAAGATCACATTCAAGCTTTTCATGCAACTGATCTTTTAAGCGTATCATAACAAATTGAGTATGAACTTATTACAAGTAAATCTCAAGAACTTGTTGCGAGATAATGCAAACTCTAATTTGTGGCTGTTGCAAAACAGCCACTATTTTAAAATCTTGCGATTTGATATAAAACGGGCACAATCTTAAGCTTCTAAAACAAAGTTCCAATGAATTTTAATCGTTCCGTTTTTATCAATGATTCCCTTGGGAGGATTCGGGAAAGGTGCGGCTTCTTTAAAAGCATCGATGGCTGCTTGATCTAAATCTCTAATTCCAGATTCTTCGATCACTTGGACTTTAATTAAAACACCTTTATTATCTAAAATAATCACAACTTTTGTAATGTGATCTTGAGTTGAAGCAATTCCTCGTCCTTGACGAAAAATTTTTTCAACTTTTTGTTTAATTCGTGATTCCCAATGCTCTCTGAGTTGATTTCGTATTCGATTATAATAAGAATAATAAACAAATTCACGAGTGCTTAATAGTGTTTGCAAACCTTTATCCACTTTTTTTAAATAATCATCTGATTGACTAACCGTTCCGGGTTCATACACAACTGGAAAATCAACCTTTTTAGGTTGCCATCCAAATTCTGGTTTTAAATCACTCAATGATGGCAAACCACTATCGTTCATTTTTACCTGAGACTTTGCTCTGATCTTTTTGTCGGGAGGTTTTTGTGCCGCCATTTTTTCTTTAAGATTTCCATTTTTAAATTGTCCAACATTATCTGCTCGTGTTTGTTTCTTAATCGTTTGATTGTGACGACTAAGAAAATAGTCTTTATCAGGAATTTGCTCATTAGCTTGATGAACGTCCTGTTCAACAATTTGCCTGTTTTCATCTAATTTTTTGATTAATTTTTCTACTTCTTCTTGAGTTACGATATCAATTGTCACTTGATCCATTTTATGAACTAAATCTTTCCTTTCAAGAATAAGCAAACCACCTGAAATCATTAAATGAAAAAGAAAAGATAGAAATAGACTAAACCAAAAAACGTTTTTAACTCTTCTGCCCATCAGAGGGCTTATCGGTAGAGCTAAAAATAAATTAACAAAATATTATCTTCACGAAGAATTTTTATCTTGGAACTCTGCTTATAATTAATTAAAATTGTTTGTATGGATATTGCTGTATGGAGCCAAACCGATATAGGCCTAAAAAGACAAACAAATCAAGACTCTTATCTTGTTGATAAAGACCTGAAACTCTTTGTTGTCGCTGATGGCATGGGTGGACATAAAGGGGGAGAGGTTGCTTCGTCTATTGCTGTTAAAACAGCTCATGAAATTACAAAAGATCAACGCAACTCTTCAAATCCTTTAGAAGGACTTTATGAAGTTTTTCGTGAGTCAAGTCGAAGAATTTATCAACAAAGCCTAAAAGACTCAAATTTAGAAGGCATGGGAACAACAATGGTTTTAGCTCTGATTCAAAATGATCAGATTTACATTGCCAATGTTGGAGATTCAAGAGCCTATCTTTTTCATAAACCGAACTTATGGCAAATTACAGAAGATCACTCGCTTATTAATGAACAAATTCGAGCTGGTTTATTATCAGAAGACAGTATTCGCTCATTTGCTGGAAAAAACATTATTACGCGAAGTGTTGGATTTGAAGAGGGCGTCACCTGTGATATCTTGCAGCGCTCCATTGAGTATGGTGATCAATTTCTTCTTTGCTCTGACGGCCTTACGGGCATGATAAGTGATGAAGAAATCTCTTCTATTTTAAATCAGTCTCAACCAGAAGAAGTTGTCAATAAATGTGTTAAAAAAGCAAAAGAACATGGAGGAGAAGATAATATTACTGTTGTGTATATTTATATATCAAAATGATGTACCACTTTGATATATTAAGTTTATTGTTAATGTTTATGTGTGAAGTAAGGATTGTGGTGGTTGTTGATAAATGGTTATAGCACCCATTATATATTGCATTAAGACTTTAATATATGTTAATTCAAAATAAATCATACCG
>CAYMLA010000376.1:0-2080 GCA_964390785.1 uncultured Bdellovibrionales bacterium
TCAGTTAGTTTGGCATGTGACAGAAAGATGTAATGAGCCACTTATTGAAATGATTGATCCCAAATCGAAAGACGGAAAAGAGATAAAGAAAAAGTATCCGAAAATAAATATCGCATTAAAGGTATTGATTACTGCTAGAGAAATTGGTTGTATAGAATTTAAGAACGCAGACCACGGCGTGAGGTATTTAAAATTTATTTAGCTTTTGTTTATCGTTGCTCAGTTGTTCACGACACCCAAATCACGACAGATCCCACCAAATACCCTGTGTTAGACAAGAATTCATCCCGCAAGCACCCTATATGTCAGAATAGTTGCCGCTTATAAGAATGAATTAACTCATGTTGAGTCTGTTTAATTGCAAATTACAATTTCATCTGTCAATTTACAATTGTTCAATTGATTGCCCAGTTTTTCGAGTAAGCTATTGTCAAAGTTTCGAATGTCATCTTCAAATGCTGTGTTAACTTCTCCATCAATTGAAAATACAATTAATTCATTTGGAAAGATTCCATGAAGCTTAATTGCAGAAGGATTCATGCCTTCAGATAAATTATTATCTTCCATAATGTTAGGAGAATATGAAACTGTTGTTACCCAACCGCCGCCACCGCCTTCTGTGCCAGCCCAAGAAAAACTATAAGTAAGGAGACTAACAAATAAAACAACCTTTAATAAACTCATGAAAGACCTCCCTCTTCAGTCATAGATGAAATGGCAAATTGATAAGCAACTAAAATCTTTTTTTTGTCATTCTTACTAGCTGATTTTTCTTCAAATCGTTGTCGTAGTTTTTTGTATTCTTGTAAAAATTCTTTTAAAGCATCTTCATCTGTAAACACGGTGTTTGTCACGTATTGACATGGCCCATCGGTTGATAATCTTCTAACAATGTCAGCAGTGAGCATGGCGTAATTTTTAAGCTCAACTGATTTTGATAAGTTTTTTGTTTGGAAATTAATGCTTCTTACAGTTTTTTTAAAGGTTCCATGAATGTCTTTTTTTATAACTCCAATGGCAGTTAAGAGATCTAAACTCTCATAAACTTCTTCAAGAGAAACTTTTAGAGCTGAAGCAATGTTTCTAGGCTCACTGGCATAATGACCTTCTTCAAGAAGTTCAAAGACACAGCGATCACGCCAATTGCCTGCAAATCTTTCCCATAATTCATCTTGATTTTTATCTCTACAGAGACCGCCCTTGACTAAGTCGATTTCCATGTAAACCCTCCCCACACAGTTACACATTAGTCTCTTTATTTTCAGCAGCAACACTGTTGTACCATGAAACCAGTTTTTCTAGTTGCTTTCTTGCATTGCCCTCTAATTGACCAACTTTAATGTCGAAATTTTCAAAGTCTTTAGAAAGACGTTTTTCAATTTCATTTTCAATATCAATTCCCACTTTTGATAAAAGAGTTATCAACTTTGATGATGTAATATCAGCTTTTCCTTTACAAAAACGATTAATTGATTGGTTGCAAATTCCTGTTTGCTGATGAAGTTGTCTTTGGGTCATCCCTTTAGCTTTTAAAAGTTGATTAAATTTGTCACCAATGTTGGTTACCCTCAAAACACTCACCCCAGTAAATAATTATTAGAATATGTATTTCAAATGTCTGTTTTTTAAGCAAGAAAAATATGACATTTCATAATAAAATACCGAAAGTCACAATTAATTACCGAATGTCATAATTAAATACCGAAAGTCACAATTAAATACCGAATGTCATAATAAATGATGACTTATGATCATTGATTTTAAAAAAAAATAAGATTTTTAGACTATTTACTGTTTTTGTGTTTTTTTCTCTTTGTTCGAGCAATGAGCTTTGAAACAGTAAAAATAATGAATTTGACCTGTTTCAGTTTTGAAAATTTTACATACCGAAAGGAGTTAAACATGGAACCAGTTGCGTCATTTTTTATGATTAACAAAGATGGGGTTTTGCACGGAGCGGGGGTTTGGAATGAAAACTTGATTGATTCGATCATGCGATCTGCGATTTTAGTTTATGCTTTTGATCAATACGGCAATTTGGTTTTTGAAAAGCAAACCAGAAATAAAATAGCAAAAAAAA
>CAYMLA010000376.1:2090-3089 GCA_964390785.1 uncultured Bdellovibrionales bacterium
TCAAACAGCTTGTTCATCAGCTTTAGAAATCAGCTTTAGTTTTTTTATAAAGCACAATCTATAAATTTTTAATTCATACATTCACTATAGGAGCAAAACTTATGAAATTACTTGGACTCGTCCTGGTGCTGGGGATGTTTATCTCTTGCGATGAAAACTTAGATTTTGATGACGATAAATCAGATAAAAATATCAACAAAACAACAATCAATAGTCCGGTTGATATGTTAAAAACCAGTTTTCAACCAGAAATTACTTTTGTTGATAGGTACACCTATGAAGTCAAGGTGAGCTGGCTGAACAAACAAGCAGCAAAGTTACAATTAATCAGATCCGAGGAGGCCAATGAAGTTCTTCTTCTTGAATCAAATAATGCCAACGAGGTTTTTATTGATAAAGATTTTCTCTATGACCAAGATTATGATTATTTTTTAAGACAAGTCGGTAATGACGATAAAATTATTGCAGAATCTGCAAAGATTAAAATAAACGTTCCGCTTCTTAAGGTTCATGCGATTAAAGACTTTGTGTTTAATGTGGAATTAGATGACGCAGAAAACTGGAATCAGTATCAAATAAAACTGAACTGGGAGCTTCCTTTTGAAGATGAATTTGAGTTGATTCGCTATGAGGGCAGAAAAAACTATAACGATAAAAGTTTCATTCAGCTAAAAGAAGTCAGTAAATTCTCTGGTGAATATTTAGATCAAGAGATAGAGGCCGGTCAATTTTATTTCTATGAATTAATCTATAAAGGAAATAAAAAGTTTTCCGCCCCACTTCCTTTACAAAAAGGCATTCATGTTACAAATAAACAAGTTGATTTTAATCACGTTAATTTCAAAGCCGAAGCTAGTAAATCATGGCCAAGTAACGTGGTGATTGATTGGACGCTTCCGGTAAACGCAGAAATTGAATTAATAAAACTCATTGATGAAAACACAAAGGTTCTAAAAACATCAGCAGCGATAGAAGATGAGTTTATTGATACAAACGTAA
>CAYMLA010000377.1:0-1296 GCA_964390785.1 uncultured Bdellovibrionales bacterium
TAGGCCAAATCCTGAATTCCATAAATCGTTTTTTCACCATTAAGGAGAGGAATTTGCCATTCTGGCCCCATTCGAACAGCGTCAACAGGACAAGCCTCTTCACAATACCCACAAAAAACACAGCGTAACATATCAATTTCATACTTGATGGGATACTTTTCTACATGTGGGTCATTGTGTTCTGCCGCTTCAATATCAATGCATTGTGCTGGACAGGCTGTCGCACAGAGCATGCATGCGGTACATCGAATAGAGCCATCTTTTTTAACTGTTAAAACATGAAGCCCTCTAAAGCGAGGACTATAAAGATGCTTTTGTTCGGGATAATTCAACGTGATCATTTTATTTCGATTAAACAAATTAAAAATCAAGTGCTTTATGGTGATGATTAAACCATCAATGATCCCTGGTAAATACCATGATGATGAAGCTTTCGGTTTTTTAACTAAGCTCATCGGTTTTCCCTTTCAATTGTAAATTCATTTTTAACAAAAGTTTCATTGCACACAGAAAAATTTTCTGCTTTTGAAGACTTATCCTTTAAAACAGATGAATTTGAAATAGAAAATCCCAATTCGGAAAAAATTTCAATGAGGTCAAGAGCCTGTGGTACAATTTGAGTGATTGATTTAAATGACTGATGTCGACCTTCAAAATTCACAAAAGTTCCAGACTTTTCCACAAAACTTTTTGTGGGAATCCAATCGGTCGGTCCATTTTCTTTTTCAAAAGAAGGATGTTTTACAGATGTCATCCAAATCACTTTAGACACTTGAGAAAAAAATTGTAACTTTTGATCAAGATCAGGGTAGGCATCTAAATTTTCAGGACCACAGACAAAAAGAACATCAATCTCTCCTTGAGACAATTTGCTTTCTAATTCTTTCCAAGACGATTGGATGTCATTTTCTTTTAAAACTTGAACAAGACCATTTGTGTTTGGATTTTTATCTCCTCGAATTAAAAACCCATCAAATTCATCAAAAGTTTCTTTATTATTAATCCAATGAAAAATTTGAGTCGATTTTGTCTTAAATGCCGAAATCACAGCCTGATACTCTTCTAATGTGTATTGTCCGGTTAAAACAAGGGCGATCTTATCTTTATTTGAATTCTGATCAAGAGAAGTTTTTAGGCTCGATAAAGCATCCTTAACAGGAAGATTTAAGATTCCATCGGGTTCTCGTTTTTTAGCTTGAAACAGACGATATTCATGATTACAAAAACGATATAAATCCCTTCCAAAATCACACATCCAATGACCATTAATTTCTTTATTAAATCGTGGCTGAATTC
>CAYMLA010000377.1:1306-3071 GCA_964390785.1 uncultured Bdellovibrionales bacterium
AGATTGAATGAGAAAATGAATCAATTGGCATACTTAGCTTCGTCTGATAGAGAATCGAGCCCGAAGGAAGTTGAAAAAGTTCTTAATGCAAGCAAAGATGAGGTTGATTTCTTTATTAAATCGTGGCTGAATTCGGAAGGTGCCTTTGTTATTAAAAAAAACCTTTGTATTACAACCGGTCGAACACCCTGAACAAATCGAAGGTCGATCTTTTAAAAACCAAACTCTTTGCTTAAACCTAAAGTCTTTAGACGTGAGCGCTCCTACAGGACAAAGATCAACAACATTCATTGAATAATGATTTTCAGTTAAAGGCTTATTTTCAAAAGTGCCAATTTCACTATAATCTCCACGATTAAAAATTCTAAACTCGTGAGTTTTAGTGATTTCATCAGTAAATCGCACACATTGAGAACAAAGAATGCAGCGTTCTGTATCAAGAACAATTCGTTCGCCAAGATCAATAACCTTTTTCTTTTTAACCTTAAACTCATTCATTTTAGAATCATATTGACCAAATTTCATATACTGTTCTTGTAACTCACATTCACCGGCTTGGTCACAGATGGGACAATCCAAGGGATGGTTTATCAAGTGAAAGTCGAGTCCCCATTTGACAGCATCTTTGACTTGTTGAGTTTGATTAGAAATCACCATGCCCTCTTTTAAAGGAGTATTACACGCAATCTGTAACTTTGGAGCGCCTTCAACTTCAACCACGCAAAGTCGACACGCACCGGCTACTGACAAACCGGGATGCCAACAATAATGAGCAATATCAATTTTATTGTAGTAAAACGCTTCAATAATGCTTGAGCCATCGGGAGCTTCGACTTCTTTTCCGTTAATTGAACATTTAATCATTTTAGCCATAATTTTAAACCTTATTTTTAAACCTGTTTTTAAATCAAAACGACTAAATCAAAACGACGGATTCATTTCGGACGTTTGATTTACTTTTGAACAGCCTTCTCTAACAAAAAACTCAAATTCATCTCGTAACTTTGTAACAAAGCTGATCACAGGTAAAGCGCAAGCATCAGATAATGCACAGATTGTTTTACCTTTCATTTGATTTGAAATCTGAATAAGTAAATCAATGTCTTGAAGTTTTCCTTTTCCATTTAAAATGCTATGAACAATTTTATTTACCCAACCCGTTCCCTCTCGACAAGGAGTGCATTGGCCACAAGACTCATGATGATAAAAATGAGTTAACGTCCCAAGCAAATCAACCATGCAAGTGGTTTCATCAACAATAATGACAGCACCAGAGCCCAACATGGAACCCGCTTCAGCAAGACTTTCAAAATCCAATAAAACATTTTCACATTCTTGAGATTTTAAAACAGGAGCGGATGACCCTCCCGGTATAACAGCCTTTAAGAGCTTGCCATTGGGAATTCCTCCGCCCTCTTTATGGATCAAATCCATCAACGGATAACCGAGGGGAACTTCATAATTTCCTGGATTTTGAATATGACCACTCAAAGAAAATATTTTTGTTCCAGGTGATTTTTCTGTTCCAAAGCGACGATAATTTTCAACACCTTGACCAATAATTGGAACAACACTGGCTAAGGTTTCCACATTATTTACAATTGTTGGCATCCCCAAGTAACCTTCAACAGCAGGGAAAGGAGGCTTTAAATGAGGCATTCCCTTTTTGCCTTCTAAAGAAGAAATCATTCCAGTCTCTTCTCCACAAATATACGCGCCAGCACCAATATACACATCCATATCATGATCAAATCCACTCCCAAGA
>CAYMLA010000378.1:0-3070 GCA_964390785.1 uncultured Bdellovibrionales bacterium
CTTTGTTAGTCACTATAGGCGGATCTGGATATTTTGGGGAACCTGAGCGAATAAAAATGGATGCTTATATCTTAAGTTTGTCTTCAAAAGATCGACCAAAGGTGTGCTTATTGTCCTTAGCTAATGGCGATGATCTTGTTTATATTGACCGTTTTATGAAGCAAATGAGTGGACTTGATTGCTTTGCGAGTCACTTGTCTTTTTTTCGACCGACTGTTCGTGATATTAGGGAAGTTTTGTTGAAGCAAGATATAATTTACTTGGGCGAGGGAAGCGCAAGAAATCTTTCTTGTTTGTTGCATGAGTGGGAGTTGAATTTAATTTTTGAAGAAGCTTTGAGCTTAGGAATTATTATTGTTGGTGTTGGGGCTGGTGCGGCCGCTTTTTACAAAATGGCAGTCACTGATTCTTATCCTGGACGATTGAAGCAAGTTAAAGGGATGGGATTTCTTTCTTCGACATTTTGTCCTCATTTTGAAGCGAGTGGTGATTATAAAATGGCTTATTATCGTTTAATTAAAGAAGGGGTCATTCGTCCAGGTATAGGTTTAGAAGATTTTGTGGCTTTGATATATAATCAAGGCAAGTTAGAAAAAGCAGTGAGCATTGTTCCAAATAAATATTATTACAAATTAAAATATTCTAATGATCAAATTTCTGAAATTTCACACAATACGGAGTTAATTTAGTTGAATAGCATTACGAGCAAGGGTATCTGCAAGTTCATTTTCTGCATGGCCGCTATGGCCTTTGATCCATTCCCATTGAATATTATGTAATTTTGTTGCTTCATCAAGCCTTTTCCAGAGGTCAATATTTTTAACGGGTTTTTTATTGGCTGTTTTCCAGTTATTGAGTTTCCATCCATAAATCCATTTTGTTATACCATTTTTAACATAATTACTATCGGTAGTAAGAATAACAGTCATTGGTCTTTTTAGGGCTTCAAGAGAGGCAATAGCGGCCATTAATTCCATTCGATTGTTGGTTGTTTCGGCTTCGTATCCGGAAAGTGTTTTTTGTTTTTTTTTCCATATCAACACCGCTCCCCATCCTCCAGGTCCAGGATTTCCTGAACAAGCTCCATCAGTATATATTTTAACAACATCTAAAGAATCTGTTTCAATTTGTGGCATGCTTAAGAATCCTTGTTATTTGTAAAAATTGATGAAAGATTTTTTAACATAGTTGCAACAGCCACTTAAAGGCAAGCTGCAAAACAGTCAGATGAGTTGTTCGAATGAGTTTGAATTTAATTTTCTTATAGAAGACATAAAAAGAATATTTAGAGTTCATAACTTTTGGTCAGTATTATTTTTTAAGAGAAGTGTTATAATAGATATCAATTTAATCAATCTTCGGAGGATTGTTTTGTTAAAGAAATTAAAAATTATACACTTAGCTTATTCAATTTGTATTTTTTGTTCGAGTTTTGTTGAAGCTGTTTGTGTTGTGAGCGAATCTGCTCAACTAAGGTCGAGTCCAAGTTATAGTGCTTCAGTGAGTTGGGTTGTTGGAAAGTATATGCCCTTAGATGTGATCAAATCAAAAGGATCTTGGCTGCAAGTTCGAGATGTTGATGGTGAAAAGCATTGGGTTTTGAAAAACACAGTGAGTGATCGTTTAGATTGCTTGGTCGTTAAAGCGCGACAATCCAATCTTAGAACGGGTCCTGGGCCTTCATTTGAAAAAGCTCCATTTTCAATGGCTGATCGGTATTTTCCGTTTAAGCATCTTGGGGGGGAAGATGGTTGGTATTACATTGAAGATGATTATGGAAATATTGCTTGGATTTTTTCAGGAAATGTTTGGCGCCCAAAAAAATCACAAAGCAAGATTAAAATGAACTTATAGATTTGAATGAATGGATCGGAGTTGACACAAGGCAAACATAATTTTAGATAATTTAAGTTTTTTGTTGAAAATCATTATGTGCTTCGTTTAATCTGATCCGGTCTTTCAAAAATGTTGTTAAATTAGTATTTTAATAAAGGGGAAGTAAATTTAAGGATCTTTAAGTTTTTTATAAATTTTAAGATTCAAACGGTTCCACCTGAGTTTAGTTAATGTATTTTGGATATGTTTTAAGCTCATGAGGGAAGGAGGGACAAGATGTCAATCAGTAAGGAGCTCGTTGAAGTTTGTAAACAAAAGCTCATTGAATCCAAGGAAGAAATTTTAAACAGAGTTAGAGAAGCACGAAAAAATTTAGCAATTGAGGACAGGGGGGGAGATGAGGCTGATCAAACCATGCGTGTTCTCGCAGAAGGAGAAACTCTTTCTTTACACGAAAGGCTAAGAGTTAGATTGCTTGAAATTGAAGCGGCTTTGGGGCGAATTGAAAGTGGTGCTTATGGTGTTTGCGAAGAAACCGAAGAACCCATTGAGAAAGAGCGTTTATTGGCTATTCCTTGGACGCGATTGAGCATTGAGGGGGCAGAGATTAGAGAGAGCCTGGAGAAGAGGTATGCTCGTTAAAATCATTTCAGTGGCTGCTGCAAAACAGCCACTCGCCATCATTCTTCGATGAGTTCAATATTGGCGCGAGGGACAACAGCCACTTCGCCATCTGCAAATTTAACTTCTAAAACTCTCGCCTTGGTTTCAGATTCAATTTTTTGAAGCTCATGAGGCAACGAGTGAACAATTCCAATTTTTCCAAAATAGGGCTGTCTGATAATGCGTATAGCATTGCCTTCTTTCATTGAGCCGACTTCAGATTCCTCTGAAAGGTTTTCCTTCATATCATTTTCATAAGTGATAATGATTTCAGGGCGGATCACACCGGCACGGATTTGAGTGGCTCCATTAATTGAAGTCACACTTCCTTCTCGTTCTTTTAAACAATTGAAAGTTCTTTCTGCAATAGAAATTGAACCAAAACCTTCTGTTAGGAGCATTGTTATTCCAACGTCTTCTGAACCGGTAATGGCAACACCCAAATCATAACCTAAAATTTGGCGTAAATCCCCATCATGAATGCCACCAATAATAAGTCCTTTAACCCCGCATTTGATGCACTTGTTAACGGCTTCATAACTAGCAAATGCGCCGCCGACGACGATGCAAC
>CAYMLA010000379.1:0-3064 GCA_964390785.1 uncultured Bdellovibrionales bacterium
TTTGTTCATTCTTTTTTAAAAAGTGATATTAATAGAGAAGCGACTTTTTTCTTAGCAACTTTTTTTGCTAAATTATTATTCTTTTGAAAAGCCCTGAAACCAGGGCTTTTCATTTTTTAGAACGCCATTCAGCATTTGAGGACTCCCTTATGAGGGCTACAAAATCTCAATTTCAAATTATAACTTATCTCTTTTTACTTGTTTCTTATTTTTTTATTTCGTCATGCCTTTCTACCGAAAAACAAAAAACTCAAATTCAAGACATTAATCCCCCCTCTTCTGATTCAATAACACTCATGTCGTTTAATGTGGAAAACTTATTTGATACCAAAAAAGATCCACACAAAGACGATTCAACATACCTTCCGATTGATTTAAAAAAAAATAAATATCATAAAAAAAAATGCAAAAAAATCAAACGAAAAAAATGGAGAAATCAATGCATCCATTGGGATTGGAATGAATCTGTACTGGAAGAAAAACTAAAACGAATTGCTCATTCTATCACTCAAATCAAATCACCAATCGGTCCTGACATTCTTTGCCTTCAAGAAATTGAAAATTTAAATGTTTTAAACCAGCTCAATAACAACTATTTAAACAGTTCAAACTATACCCCTCTATTAATTGAGGGAAATGACGCCCGTGGAATTGATGTGGCTTTTTTAACTCGACTCAAGATCATTAATAAACCCATTCTTCATCCTATTGCTTTTGATTCTATTTCAAAAAAAGTTTTACGAGACACCCGTGGGATACTCGAAAGCCATTTTAAACTACCTAATGGTGACACCTTAATTGGCTTTTGTGTTCACTTTCCTGCTCCTTTCCACCCTCAGTATTTTAGAGAACAAGCCCTCGCATTTTTAAATCAACTCCTTAAGGATCGATTGAAACAAACCCCATATGTTTTTGCTGCCGGTGATTTTAATATAACCTCAACTGAAGACAGCAAATTTCAAGTTCATAAGAAACTTATTTCTCCCCATTGGGTTTCTGCTGAAAAAATTGGATGCAAAAACTGCTTAGGAACAAACTATTATCCCCCTAAAAAAGAATGGTCATTTCTTGATAAGATTTTGCTTTCAAAAAATTTTATGAATCCAAATGACTGGACTGTAATTGTGGAGTCTATTCAAATTGCCAATCAAGGTCCACATCAATCAACAAATAAAAACACACCTGCTGCCTTTGAACCTAAAGAACCTACAGGCGTTTCTGATCATTGGCCTTTGATACTAACCATAAGCAACAGTCACTAGTGGCTGTTACAAAATAGCCACTAAATAGGCCAAGTTGCAAAATAATCATTAACTAGTCAGTAAAAATCTTAATTTCTGTTCGTTCGTTTTTCATTCGTCCTTGATAATTGGCATTATTAGACAGTGGATAATAACCCCCTTTTCCAACACCAATAACTTCTGTTTTGAAAGATAATTTTTTCTTAAAAATATTTGTAATTAATTTAGAACGTTTATGACTAAGAATTAAATTTTCTTCTTCGTCACCAATTGCACTTGTATGAACTTCAACAACAATTTTGGAAATTTTCTCTTTTTCATTCAACCACTCTAAAGCTTGTGTCACAGCGTAATACAAATAATGAAAAGAACTCCTATTGAGTTTTGAATCTCCATGAGAATAATTGAGCCGATTCAAATTGATTTGCTTATGGTCTCCCTTCTCAATAATTTCTACTCTTCTTGCTAATTCTAGGAATCGATCCTCAGATCTCTTATGAAACGGAGCAAGTTGTGATTTTTTCTTTTTTTCAATATTAGATTCGAGTAGGTTACTATCTTTATCTTTCAAAATAGGGCCGAATGAAAAGTTAACTCCACAATAGACTCTTGAATCAGGTGAAGCCAATCCCGTACTAATTTTAGAACCGTATCCTATATGAAAAGCAAAATTAGTATTAACACTATACTTAATGCCTATTAAGTATTCACTCACTGAATAAGCTTGATCTGTCACAGTTTTAAAATTGGAATTGTGGGGTTCAGCATTTATAACTTCAGCTATAAAATTTGTATTTAATGAAGGCAAATAATAACTGATGCCCAGTGAAGATATCACTTGATTAGGCATAGGCTCTAAACCTGAATTCTCAATGGCTTCTCCAGGATTTCGCCAACGATATCCAAAATTTAACCCAACAATCATCTGTTTAATTTGAGCATCGAAGACAATCTCTAAATTAAAAATTTGACTACTCATTTTTCCGAGAAATGGATTGTTTTTAATCAAATTTTGATTGTATGTGCCAACCAGAGCAAACCCAATTGGATTTCTTTGAAAGAGACGATATTTCGTAGAAACCCTTGCTTCGGAATTTCCAGTTGCAGAGAAATTTCCAACATTTTCATTCGTATCAGCCTCTTGACTTAAAATATATGGAAAACTAAATCCCAAATCCCAATTTTTCGACAAGCCAATTCCAAAATTTAAATCTAATGACGTCAATGAATTATTTCTACTCAATTTTTCATTTTCATTATTTTCTTCAAAATAAAAATACGGAAATGTATTTTTAGCATAATTCACAAATAAACCAAAATTAAGAATTCCAGAGTCAAGCGTTTCTGAACTTTGTACTGTTACAAAATCAAGTGCTCCGTGTGTTGGATTAAAATTTTGAGTGTCTACACCAATCACGTTAGAAAACACAAAAAGACTATAAAAAATACATATTAAAAATACAATGTAACTAATATGATGTGACAATTAACAATTTCTCCCGATTAAATTTATAAATAGTGGCTCTTGCAAAACAGCCATTATCAACAACCATCTTTCTTATTTCTCAACTACATCTAAATAATAAATGAAACAAACTAAATGACCAAATGTCGAATTACTATAATGTTAATATTTTTCCAAACAACTTTCATCGTCTCAATTTAATGCTAGACCAAAGACAGAATTTCTAGTCGTCAGTTGATAAGTTAAATAAATTCTAGTCTTTGATAGAGTTTGAAAATCAAAATATCAAATTTAGGTCTAAAAAAGCCGAATAATTCATAAGTGTAGTAATACAATTGAGGTGATTTTTGAAACAATT
>CAYMLA010000380.1:0-3052 GCA_964390785.1 uncultured Bdellovibrionales bacterium
TGAGCGAAGCCAATGAATCACTCTTCCGCCTTGGGCGGAAAAAGTTGGCTGTTTTCCAGCAGCCACTACATAATAATGATAATAGCGGATTGGAAAGATGTAAAATTTGATTACTGTTAGAGTCCTAGACCTGGCAATATGCGCTGAGTCAAGATTTAAGCCCTTAATCCTTTGTTAAACGAGGCGCACATCAAGTCCGTTGCAGTGAGATTTGAGCGAAGCCAACGAAAGAGTTGGCTATCATTCTACAGCCTTAGTGGCTGCTGCAAAACAGGCACTACTTATTCGTTGACGGTAGCTAATGCTTTATAGGATTCATATTTTTTACCAAATCGTTTAGTTATTTGATCCCATTTATTGACCTTATCTTGATAATTTTTCTTTTCTGTTTGCCATTTAATTTTTTCTGAAGACCATTTTTTTAGTTCGGTGTTAACTTCATTTAAGGCTAGTTGTTGCTTATTCTTTTGTTCAGTCCAGCTACTGACATCAGAATCTAATTCAATTTTTTGCTTATCATACTCGACAAGATTTGTGTTTCGACGTGTAACGTTTGCGTGAAGTTGATCAATCAGTTTTTGAAGCCGAGCAATTTCTTGTTTTTCTTTATCTAAAGACTTTTGTTCTTCAGAAATCCATTGGTCGACTTGCTTTTTTTGTTGTGTCACTTTGTTTAAGTTTTGTGTTGAATGAGATAGCTGTTGAGATAAAGATTTTTTTTCGACTTCAAGCTTGGTTAAGCCGACAATGACTTCATCAGTATTTTTTGTTGCCAAATCAAGATTGGCTTTGTATTGATCAAGATTAAATTGACTATTGATTAAATTATTTTCAAGACGTTGAAGTCCAGATTCAATATCTGCATTTGTATCGGCATGGGCAGACAAAGAAATAAAAAACAAACCGTTAAATAAAAAAATGGATAATAAATTCATCATCTACCTCCCTGGGTATTGTGCTGTGGGTTGTTTTGGACAAACATTTTTTAGTGATGAGCGATAATGCCCAACTTCATCTTCCCAAATTTCTCCAATATGATCCCAATTCAAGGACTGATCTTTCTCTGGCAAAAGAGCTTCACTATTTTTTTCTTGTGCCTTTCCTCCAGCGAGTTGGTATCTTAAATGCGACCCTGCACCAGAGAAAATTTCATAAGCAACAACTTCAATTTGTTTGTTGAGTTTTTCTAATTCAGTATTTAAAAATACAAGTTCTTGTTTTAATTTTTGAGAGGCAAGAGCAATTAAATTCCCTTTTCTTTTTTTGCTTCTAGCAACATGCTCTTTCCACATTTCAGAAGTTGAGATTCTTGAATTACGAATGGCCTGATAAGTTAATCGAGATCGAATGAGTTTAAAGTTGATTTCGTCTATTTTTTTATTTAATTTACTTTCGTTCCCTTCTCCCTTTAACAACGTCACTTTGTATTTATGAATTTCATCGTTGAGTTGACCGATTTCTTTTAAAAGTTTTTTCTCTCTTTCAACGAGATCTTTAGCTAAACTTCTCCAGGTTTCAGTTTCAAGTTCAATGCTATTAATTACACGTTGAATATTGAGAAAAGAGGGCTTTCTTGCCATTTCGATCACAACCTTTGAAGGAAGACTATCAACAAATTTTACGTCAGGATATTTTAAGTATTTTTTTACAGTCTCATAATATTGATTTGGATTTGATTTGTATTTTTTGGCGTAGTTTTTAATCATTTCAATCGACGAACCATATTGAGTTTTATATTGTTTTGCCACAGCTAAACCATCGCCAAATTGACAGAGTTTTAAATAAGCAATTGAGCGCACAACAAAAGACTCTGGTTTATAGGCTTGATCAAAACCCTTGGTTTGAAGAGAAAACATATTTCCTGCAGCACCTTCATAATCTTCAGAAAGAATCTGTGCCCAAGCTTGCTCTTCTAAAGCTTCGATCCATAGTGGAGAATTTGAATTGACAAGCATATAAGAATTGAAGGCTTTTTCATATTGATTGGTTTGAAAATAAATGCGCCCTAAATTGATTGCAGCTAATGACAATAAATAACGATAATCTGAATCGTTTTTTATGGTTTCAATAAGATCAGTGAGTTGAGAAGTGGCTTCTTCATTTTCTTTAAGTTGAAAATAAGTGATTCCAAGTAAAAATTGAGCCTGGAGGTAAGATTTTTTTTGTTTTTCTGAAACAAGAAGAAGTGAATTTTTAGCTTCTTTAAATTTTCCTCTTTGAAATTCAATTTTTCCTTTTACAAACCATGATAGCGCTGAAGTTTCATCACTTAAATCAGTTCCAGGTAGATAAGGATAAATGGTGTCTTGAAGATCTTTATTATCCATATTAGCATAAGTGAGTAGTTCTTCTAATGCTTTGTTTTTAAATAAGGAGTTTTTTTCTTTTAAAACAATAAGCATACGATGTTGAAATTCCTCCATAAGATTAAGTTGTCTTGCACTGTATCCGAGGTAGTATTGAGCTTCGACTCGATATTTTTTTGTATTGATTAATTGACGAAGTAAACTAATGGCTAAACTATAATCTTGATGAAGATTAATAAAAATAAGAGCTTGGATGTGTTTATCATCCCAATCATCCCAGTCGTATTGTTTTTCTTTAAATGAAGATATGGGCTCAGGAGAAAATTCAAATGAATACGCATTCATTTGTGTGTTATTTGAGTTAAGCATTTCATAATTTTTAGATAATTTATTTTCTTCGATAGCGGGTTTAATTTCACCTATTGATTTTAAAATAGCTTCGAGAAATTTTGGAGACTTTTGTTTTTTTGGCTTTAGATTAGAAACAATGGGTTTATCCTTATTGATTGATGGAATGTAAATAGGATACACAAAATCCAATGGTTTTATTTTGTAACGTGGAACTTTTTTCAGTTTACTGAGCCTTTTTGCTATATATTCTTTACTATAGGACTTTGCTTGTGTTTCAATAGAAAAAGATAAAATAAAAACAACAAGAATAGCATATAAAATAAACACCCTCTGTTTTTGATTGACTTTCATAAGTCTCCTCTCCTTTTGTTTAGTGACTAAATTCAAAGAAATCA
>CAYMLA010000381.1:0-3040 GCA_964390785.1 uncultured Bdellovibrionales bacterium
GGCGCAGCAACTTCTGATCCGTAATAAACTTTTTTGGGATCATCAACCATGACATACACAACAAACTGAGGATCATTGGCTGGCACATAACCAACAAAGCTCGACAAATAAGAACCCAATAAGTACCCTCTTCCATTTGGATCAACTTTTTGAGCCGTTCCTGTTTTGCCGGCAACGGGATACCCCTCTATTCGTGCTGCCGCACCTGTTCCCCCCCCTGCTGTAACTCCTGTTAAAATTAAATTAATGTCTTTAACTGTTTCATCGTTTAATATTTTAACGTAGGATTCAGATTGCTTATTCGCTTCGAATTGACCAATTTTCTTAACCAATGTTGGTGTTTTATAATATCCCTTATTGGCTATAGCTGCATACGCATTTGCAATTTGAATAGAAGTTGCCGCCACGCCATGACCGAATGAAATATTACTTAACAAATGCTTTCTCCAGGGTAAATCCAAAAGAATCCCTTTTGATTCACCTGGAAAACCCAATTGTGTTTTTTCTCCAAAGCCAAAATCATTCAGACTTTGTCTCAAATGATTCGCACCTAAATCAAAAGCAATTTTTGCGATTCCAATATTTGAAGACTTCATTAAAACATCACTGACCATTAAATGACCAAATTTATGACTTCTATCAGCTTCTTTTATCGTTCTTTTTCCAATTTTTAAAAAACCATCTTCGCAATCAATAAGACTATTTGGTTGAATTAATTTTTGATTTAATGCAGACGCTATGACAAAGGTTTTCATTGTGCTCCCTGGTTCAAATGAGTCAGTAACAGCACGATTTTTCCTTTCAAACCCCTTAGACAAAAAAGGAAAATTAGGATCAAAATCAGGAATAGAACTCATCGCTAAAACCTCAGAAGTCTTAGCATCAAGAACGATTCCTACTGCTTGCTCTGCAGAAAACTTTTCTTTAACCTCTTTTAATTGTTTTTCTAAAAAATACTGCAATTCTGAATCTATAGTAAGAATAATGTTTTCACCTTCCGGAACACGACTAAAAACAAACCCCTCATTGATTAAAGGACGACCACGAGCATCTCTTTGAAGATTTACTTTTTTAATTTCCCCTTGAAGATGATCATTGAGTTGGTATTCTAATCCTGCAAGCCCTTGATTATCTAAACCAACAAAACCCAAAACTTGACTTAAAAGGCGACCATTTGGATAAACTCGTTTTGCCTCTTCAACAAATCCCAATCCCTTTAAGCCATAATTTTCTATTTTCAGCTTTTTCTCTTGATTTAACTTTCTAGAAATCCACACAAATCGTTTTTTTGAAGGATAAATTTTGTTATACAGTTTTTTCCAATGCAAGTTAATTATTGGTCCAATTCTTTTAGCAACGGCATAAGGGTCTTCAACCAAGGCCGGATCTACATAAAGAGAATAGGCAGGAACAGAAACAGCCAATTCAACTCCTTTGCGATCATAAATAGTCCCTCGGCTTGATCTTACTTTGATCACTCGCTCAAATTGTCGTTTTTGAAGTTTTGACAATTCTTGATGAGGAAAAATTTGAATAAAGGCTGCCCTTACCAAAATAAAACACCATACAATAACAAAACAAATAAACAGAATGACAATTCTCGACTTCAATGCCTTAACCCCTCATAACTCAAAACGATTAAAAACTTTCGTAATCTCCTCCTAATGAAATTACTATCACTTGCTCTTTTTTTGGTTTTTTTAAAGTAAGCACTTTTTGAGCCATTCTTTCAATTCGTTCAGAACTCATTAAAGATGCATATTCAATTCGCTTTAATCTCACATTTTCTTTCAATTCTTTTTCAAGTTTTGAATCTTTTAAAATCATATATCCCATTCTTCGAATTTCCATCTTACAAAAAACAACTAAAAAAAGTGATCCCAACAAGATGAGTAAGCTAAAAAATGGTTTACTTTTTTTTTCATTATTCATACTTTTCAACCTAATATCTTTCAAAAATTCTTAATTGAGCACTTCGAGCTCTCGGATTCTTTTTAATTTCATTCCATTTAGGACGAATGATTCGACTTCTCAAAGGCTTACCTAATACACTCTTCTTAAATAAATTCTTTATTATTCTATCTTCCATTGAATGAAAAGTTAATACACATAATCTTCCCTTTGATTTTAACTTTTCCATTAAAAAAGGTAAATTATCTTGAATTTGTGTTAACTCTTGATTGATATACATACGAAGGGCTAGAAAATATTTTGTAGCAGGATGATGTCCTTTTTTTCTCCAACCAATTATTTTCACAATTAAATCTGATAATTCAATGGTTGTTTCGAATATTTTTTTTTCTCTTTGCTCTAAAATTGCATTCACCACTTGAGTTAAATAAAATTCATCTTCAACAATTGCTTTAAACACCTCAATGAGTTCATCTCGATTGTATAAATTTACAATCTTTGATGCATTTAAGTCTTTCATTTGATCCATTCTCATATCAAGAGGGCCAGAATGATAAAAACTAAATCCACGCTCTGAATCATCAAGCTGAGGGGAACTCACTCCTAAATCAATCAAAGCTCCATCAAATGGTTGTATATCAATATTTTTTTGTGGATCTTTCATTTTTTTAAAAAAACTAAAATCATCATGAACAAAATGAACACTCTTAAATTCAACTTGCTTTAAACCAAACTCGATGGCCTCTTTATCCCGATCAAGTGCAAGCACTTTGACACCAGGGAATCGATTCATAATGACGCGCGCATGCCCCCCTCGCCCAAAAGTGGCATCAAAATAATTTTCAAACTGTTCTAAGCCCTCAAAGACTTTTATAATCTCATCCAACATTATGGGTATATGCGTTAAACCTATACTATCGTCTTGTTTTTTCATAAAATTTTCTCAATTTAGTGCCTCTCAATTTTATAATGAGCCTCTTTTGATTTTATCACAACTCACCACCCAATGTCTTTTGACGCAACGCGAATGTTTACTTTCTCAACTTTCTTCTCATGAATCTATGGCATGGCATACGAATACAAAATTTTGAACTTTTTAGTGCAGTGTTTCATATTTTAATAAGTGAAT
>CAYMLA010000382.1:0-3035 GCA_964390785.1 uncultured Bdellovibrionales bacterium
GGGAGTCTTATAGTATAGTAACAACTGTTCTTATTTCGCAGCAGCCACTAAGTAGTCATTTAGCAACAGCCAAGACCGCGGACGAAGCGACATGGAATCTGCGTTATGACATTTGTTTAATGAATTAACTTAAAAGTTAATTTTTATACTCAATTAATATTTTGTAATAGTTGCGAATGCTAATAATTTAAATAGACAAGTTATCGGTTGTCAGTTATCACAGTTAGTAATATACAGAGATCAGATTGAAAAACAAATGATTTGAATACGCTAAAAACTGATGGCTGTAGGCTGCACAAATGGAGTCAGCATAATGAAGTTGAAAGTTCTTATTATTGATCGTTTTTCACAAGAAGTTTACTCAGCTTTGCAAAATCATAAAATTTTAAAATTTGAAAAATGCAAACAAACAAGCCAACCCTCTTGCGCTGAGTTAAAAACAGCAGATGCACTAGTTATTCGAACAGCAACTAAAATCACCTCTGATTTTCTCAATCTTACTCCTCAAGTAAAACTCATCGTTACGGCAACCAGTGGATTTGATCATATTGATTTAATTGAAACACAAAAACGAAATATTCAAGTCATGTATACCCCCTCAGCAGCAATTGACAGTGTTAGTGAACTCAGTTTTTTGTTAATGCTCTCTTGTTCTAGACACCTCATTCGTTCATACAAAAATATCAAAAGTGGTTGCTGGAGAAACACTACCCTTATTGGTTCTGAACTCCACAATAAAACATTAGGAATTATCGGATTTGGTCGAATCGGTAAATCGGTTTCGTTTAAAGCTAAAGCCTTTGGAATGAAAGTCTGCGCTTTTGATCCTTTTCTGGAAGACGATGAATTTAAAGAGCAGCAAGTAGAGCGTTTAAGTTTTGAAGAACTCTTAACTTTTTCACATATCGTCACTCTTCATGTGCCATTGACTCATGACACCTATCATTTAATTAATAAATACACCTTAAAACACCTTAACGAAAATAGTATATTAATTAATACATGTCGAGGCTCTGTTGTTTGTGAAGAAGATATTGTAACAGCTTTAAAAAACAAAAAACTTGGTTGTTTTGGTTCTGATGTTTTTGAAAAAGAACCCCTTGATCGCCAATCATCTCTTTTAAAACTTGAAAATGTCCTTTACACTCCTCACATTGGAGGAATGACTTCTGATGCCTTTTTTAAAGCCTCTCAACAAGCTACTGATAAAGTAGAATCTTTTTTTAAAGATTCTATCGTTTCTGATTCTCTTCCACCAAAAGCCCTTTGGTATAATCATCGTTTTTTTAATCGCTCATAATGCGAGCTGTTAATTATCACAAATGGTGGCTGCTGCAAGCCACTTAGGCAAGAGCTGAATAACAGCAACTAAATAATGGCTGCAATTAATGTTGACTTAACAAAAATGAACCCCTAATTGTTTTTTAACTGATTTAAGTAGTGGCTGCTGCAAAATAGCCACTAAGTAATTTAAATGACCATCAAAATTCAACCGATAATGATAAATTATGCGAGGTAAAAATGTCTGGCGTTATTGTATTAGGAACTCAATGGGGTGATGAGGGTAAAGGAAAAATTGTTGATGCTCTTTCAGAAAGGGCAGAATTAGTTGTTCGCTATCAAGGAGGTGCAAATGCAGGGCACACACTTATTGTTGATGGAAAGCAAACAATTTTACATCTTATTCCGTCTGGAATTTTACGTCCCAATATAAAATGCATTATTAGCTCTGGAGTCGTTGCTGACGTTGAAGCTCTCACAAATGAAGTTGATGGCCTTAGAAACACAGGTTTTCTTAAATCTACTGATCAATTGGCTATTTCAGATTTAGTTACATTAATTTTACCTTACCATAAAAAGTTAGATGCCCTACGAGAAAAAGGACTTGGAAATCAAAAAATTGGCACAACCGGAAAAGGCATAGGACCAGCGTATGAAGATCGAGCATCAAGAAAAGCAATTTTGTTTGGCGACCTTTTTGATGAAAAAAAATTGACCGAAAAACTTCATCAAGCCCTACTTGAAAAAAATTATTTAATTAAACACTATTACAATGAATCGCCTTTTTCTGTTCACGATGTTAAGGAGCAAGCCTTATTTTTTGCTGAAAAACTAGCCCCTTACAGACATCGTGACACTTCTTTGATTATTCATAAAGCCCTAAAAAACAATAAAAATGTTTTATTTGAAGGTGCACAAGGCACTTTGCTTGACCTCTGGCACGGCACTTATCCTTATGTTACAAGTTCTTCAACTATTGCTGGATCTGCTTGTGTCGGTGCTGGAATTGGTCCAAACGCAATCAACAAAGTTATTGGAATTACAAAAGCATACACCACTCGAGTTGGATCTGGCCCTTTTCCAACTGAACTTTTTAATGACATCGGCGAACGACTTCAAAAAGAAGGAGCAGAGTTTGGTGCAACAACAGGCCGAATTCGTCGCTGTGGGTGGATTGATCTTGTTGCTTTAAAATTTTCCATGAGAATTAATGGAATTACAGAAATTGCTCTAACAAAACTCGATGTTTTAAGCGGATTTAAAGAAATTGGCGTTTGCACTCGTTATAAGCTAGATAATAATATTATTGATAATTTACCAACTTCTCCTGGAGATTTGGAACGCGTTGAACCCATTATTGAAATGCATCCTGGATGGAATCAAAGCCTAAGAAAATGCAAAACAGTCAATGAATTACCAGAAAAAACAAAATCTTTTATTAATTTTTTAGAAAATAAACTGAACGTACCGATTGGGATCATTTCGGTTGGACCGGATCGAGAAGAGACAATTTGGCTCGACAAAATTTTTTGACTCTTTGACAACTCTGCTTAAAGATTAATCTAGAGTTAAAAAAATATTACTAATTTATGGATAAGGGTTGACATTTATTGAGAATCCGTTAAAAAGTTGAGTTTCTGATCCGCTAGCTCAGTAGGTAGAGCATCTCCCTTTTAAGGAGAGGGTCCTTGGTTCGAGTCCAAGGCGGGTCACCAATTTTAGTTCCCTTCGTCTAGAGGCCTAGGACATCACCC
>CAYMLA010000383.1:0-3004 GCA_964390785.1 uncultured Bdellovibrionales bacterium
GAGGCGTGCGAGCTCAAATCGAACGAGTCGTACATTAAGTGTGTCGCAGTGAGAGCAGCCACTCATTGTTGTTTTAATGGATTGTTACAGGATAAAGAGTTAAATTATGATTGTTTCTTTTTTTGAAAGCATTCGATACGTTGGTCATTTATTCCCTGCTGCTTTTTTAAGAATTTACATTGGGTATTATTTTTTAAATAACTCATTAGTTAAATTTCAAGGTGATTTTCTAACAAGGCCTCGGTTGGCAGCAACCTTGGGAGAATGGTTACCAGGGAGCTTTTCTCCTGATTGGTATCGTTCACTTATTGAGTCTTTTGTTATTCCGAATTGGCAAATTTTTTCTTATCTTTTAGCATCATCAGAGCTTGTTATCGGAGTTTCCTTTTTGTTGGGTTATATGGTCCGACCCGTTTCTGTTTTAGGAGTATTCTTATCATTCAATTTTATTTTAATTGGAGCAACGATGCAGCAGGATTTTTATAAAATTGCAATTGCTGTTTTTATAACTCTTGGATGGCTTGGGGCTGGACGTTGTTTAGGACTTGATTATTACTTTTTTAAGAAAAAACGTGGGATATGGTGGTAATTTCAAAAAAAGGAAAGATTATTTTCTTTGCCATTTTTGGAATAATTGGACTTAGTCTGTTGTTTGTAAATTTTTTTCTTATTTCTAAAAATCGGACGTCAAACGAAATTCCAATTCGAATTCTAACTTATTCTTCTTTTGTTAATCCTTGGGGACCGGGGTACCGATTAGCCGAACAATTTGAAGAAACGACAGGACAAAAAATAGAATTTATTGATGCTGGAGATGCCGCCATTTTATTTCAACGAGCAAAACTTGAAATTGAAAATAATTCTTTAGATCTAATTTTAGGCTATGACCAGTTAATGATTTCATCTCTGCCTGAAGAAATTCTTTTTAAAGAGTTTGATTTAAAATCATTTGATTTAGTCGATGAATTGAGACAGTTACAAACTAACACAAAGCATATTCCTTATGATTGGGCTCCAATGGGATTTGTTTTTCATTCAGAATCGAAAAATAAACCAAGTAAAATAGAAGATTTATTAACAGATTCATTTAAAAAACAATTTTCCTTACAAGACCCGAGAACAAGCACTCCCGGATTACAATTTTTATTTTGGATCCTTTATACCTACGGAGAAGAGGAAGGCTTTTCTTTTTTGAAAAAAATAATTCAACAAGCCCATTCGATTTCTTCCTCTTGGTCAGGAAGCTATGGTCTGTTTCAAAGCAAAGTGGTACCATTAACATTTAGTTATTTAACCTCACCTGTTTATCATTGGATTGAAAAACAAGATGACTCAGTAGAAGGATTGAATTTTTCTATTAAGCACCCCTTTCAGGTTGAATTTTGTGCTCTATTAAATTCTTGTCGCTCTTGTGAAGGAGCAAAACAATTTCTTGAATATTTGCTTTCATTTGAAGCACAACAAATGATTATGAAATCAAACTACATGCTTCCTGTGATTAAAGGAGTTATTGATGGCTCTGAATTTGAAAAAATAGCTCAACCTGATCTTATTGATTATTCAGATTATCTTAAGTTTTTAAAAAACAAACAACGAGTCCTTAAACAGTGGCTAAAGATTTTAAGAAAATGACTCGTTGTTTATCTTTATTTTCTTATTTTCGTTTTTTTATTGCCTTCATTTTGTTTCTTTTTTTTCTCTATCCATTTTTTAGTTTGATTGTTTTTTTAGATATTCAGTTTAATTTTCCTACAGAATCTTTTGTTTACGCCTTAATAAACACGGTCATCCAATCCACAGGGAGCACAATTCTTAGTTTCACCATTGGATTTTTGGGAGCTTTGGGCGTTTTTTCTTTTGAAAAAAGATATGGACTAAGAAAAAGAAAATATCTCGAAGGCCTTATTTTATTACCCAGTTTTTTACCCGTATTATTTATTGTGGTTTCTGTTTTGGGTTTGATAAAAAATTTTCCATTTGGACTTCTTGGAATTGTATTTATTCATTCTATTATTAACGTAGGACTAGTGACTGTTGCTTTAATTCATGTCATCGAGTTAAAAATTGGCAAGATGGCCGAACTTGCTTTAATTGAAGGATGCTCAAAAATTCGATTTATTATTTTTGTTTTGTTTCCTCTTTTAAAACGAGATTTTTGTTTTGTTTTTCTTTTTGTTTTTCTTTTATGTTTTACAAGCTTTGCCGTTCCATTATTGATAGGGGGCGCTCACGGAACAACAATTGAAGTTTTAATCTATGAAGTCATTCACATTTGGGGCGATTGGGGACAGGCCTTTTGGCTGTCTTTAATTCAAAGCCTTTTGATTTTTTTAGCTCTCGTTCTTTTTTTCTCAAAAGGAGAAAGAAGTGCCTTTCATGACGCCCCAAAAGGGAACATGAGTCTTTGTTGTGTTTCTGGCCTATGGATACTTCCTTCAATTATATCTGTATTTGTTATTTCTGGATTATTAATTGGTGCTGTCTCAGGTTTTTTTCTTTTTATTCAAAAAAATTTATCACAAGCCAATCTGTTTAATCTTATCACAGGAAGCCTTTGGATTTCGTTTAGCGTTGGATTGTTTATAATAATTTTGTTTCAAGTTCTTTTGTTCATCCAACCTTTAACGTTTATTCGACGTTTTTTATCTGCTTATATCGCTCCAAGTGCTGTCATTACAGGTTTTGGAACTTTAATTTTATCTTATCAATTTGGATTTTCTAACCATTTT
Source organism: uncultured Bdellovibrionales bacterium (assembly GCA_964390785.1). Classification (GTDB taxonomy): domain Bacteria; phylum Bdellovibrionota; class Bdellovibrionia; order Bdellovibrionales; family CAYMLA01; genus CAYMLA01. The sequence goes on from CAYMLA010000383.1 coordinate 2,730, forward strand.
TCAATTATACTAGCCAATGTTGTTATTATTGCTCCAGCTTTGTATCGATTAATTTGGGGATCACAGATTGAGCGTCTATTGGGACAAATTGAAGTCGCTCAGAGCTTGGGATCTAATCACTATCAAATCTTTATTGAAGTGAGCTTGCCTCAATCTTTTCGTATTTTAGGTTTTGTTGGTGGCTTATCAGCTTTTTGGGCAATTGGAGATTTTGGCTCAAATGGAGTCTCGGCCGTTGCGACTCTTCGGAGCCCCGCCCCTCTCGTCTACAATCT